>NZ_JCAQAV010000015.1:0-108389 GCF_059617925.1 Janthinobacterium sp. JF4
TCAGCTTACGGCGGGACTTTCACCCACAGGAGTGCGCCCATGCTGGGCGCACCCACAAAAAAGCCCGCACGATCGCTCGTGCGGGCTTTAGCGCAAGGATTCCTGGCGCCCGGCTGATTCAGATCAACCGACTACGCCTGCGCATGTAGCTGCGGCTTAACGCACCTTCCAGTTCCTGCTCCGTTTTATGCTGGTTCACCGTGTACAGGGCCCACAGGGCCGCCGGCGCCCAGCCGATCACAGTGCACTGCATGATCAAGGCGGCGGCACCGGCCAGCGGGCGCCCCAGCATGAAAAACGTGAGACACGGAAGTAGCAAGGCTATCAGCAATCGCATCACGACATACTCTCCTTCAAAATAGAGCAGCGGACGAGAGCCGGTATCCGGTCCGTCCCCCGCCCGCTGCGTACTGCTCCTTACAACTACAATTTATAGATGCACGGAGATCTGCGGCATCAGGTCGTCAAAGGTGCGACCGTTGCCGTTTTCTCCGATGGCGTGCATCTTCCATTCGCCGTTATGGCGATACAGCTTGGCCATGATCTGTGCCGTGTGAGTACCTTGCACAGACAGGTTGAAACGCGCGACTTCCTGGTTATTGCTGGCATTCAAGATGCGGCAATAGGCGTTTTCCACCTGCGAGAAGTTCTGGCCAGTAAAGCTGTTGACGGTGAAGACGAGGCTTTTCACGTTCGCCGGCACTTTCGACAGATCGACATTGATCTGTTCGTCGTCGCCATCGCCCGCGCCCGTGCGGTTGTCGCCCGTGTGGACAATGCTGCCGTCCTTGCTTTTCAACTGGCGGAACCAGACGATGTCCGACGTTCCCTTGTTTTCATCGAACATGACGCACGAAGCGTCCAGGTCGACGGCTTCCGTCTTCGAACCGAAACCAAGGAAACCCTTGGTCTTGGCCGCATCCCAGCCCAGGCCCATGGTGATACGGGTCAGAGTGGTACCAGCTTCTTTGTCCAGAGAAATCTTCTGGCCTTTGCTCAAATTGACAGACATACGCATTGCTCCTGTTTGGTTGGTTGCATCAACTGCTAACTACGCCGGCTTGCTTTGGGTCCAGGCGAGGAAGGCCGCGCGGTTGCGCGAGCACACGAGGATTTTTCCCGTGCCTGAAAACTTCAGTACCATGCCCTCGCCGCTGGTCTGGCTATTGATCAGGTTACCGAGAAAGCCGCCGCTGCTGCCGGTCGTCATGGAAATTTCGTATTGCAGGCGGTTGTCCCAGCACACGACGTGCGAATTATCGATCACCACGTCCTTGCCAGGTGTCACTTCCAGTATCGACATCGCGCCAAAACCGGACACCGCCAACTGGCCGCTGCCTGCCGTCTCGGTGATGAAAAAACCACCGCTCTGGGCAAACAGCGCATTGCCAAGGCTTTGCGTGCGCACCTTCAATTCCACGCCAGCACTGGCCGCGACGAAGGCGCCGTCGCTGATCATGTATTGTTGGGCGCCAACCTCGAGCACCCGCATCGCGCCGGGCAAAGTGGGTGACAGCAGGCAATCGCCGTCGCCCCGCATGGCTTCGATATGCTGCTGAAAGAACGATTCCCCATTGGCAAAGGTGCGCATCAGCGCGGCGCCTATGCCGCCAGTCATCTTGCCCTTCAGCTCAAGATTGGTTTCCATCATCACCATCGCATTGGATTCGCAATAAATCTTCTCGCCCTTGGCAAGCGACACATGCAGGAACGGGTCGACGTCCCCGGTAATACTAAACACTGGCATCTGACTGTTCCTCCGCAGAACACCTGACCAAACCTACTGCGCGTCGGTTTTGTCAGGCGTTGTGACTTTTAAATCAAAATCTTATACACCTACACCAAAGGAGGCAGCCAGGGGGCCCAGGCCGCCCTTGTAGCCCTGGCCGATGGCCTTGAATTTCCAATCCGCGCCATTGCGGTAGATTTCACCGAAGACCATGGCCGTTTCCGCCGAACCGTCTTCCGACAGGTCGAAGCGGGCGATTTCCGTATTGCCGTTGGCATTCACGCAGCGCACGTACGCCTTCGATACCATACCAAAGTTTTGCTTGCGCGCTTCGGCATCGTGAATCGTCACGCAGACGGCGATCTTGTCGATCTCGGCTGGCACCGTTGCCAGGTCGACGATGACGGTTTCATCATCGCCGTCGCCAGCGCCGGTGGTGTTGTCGCCCGAGTGGGTGACGGAGCCGTCGCTCGATTTCAGGTTGTTGTAGAAAATCATGTCGACGTCGGCGCGAACCTTGCCGTCGGCCTTCAACAGGAACACGGAACCGTCGATGTCGAACGCGGCGCCATCGGTGGCGCGGGCATCCCAGCCCAGGCCGATGATCATCTTCGAAATGCCAGGGGCTTCCTTGCTCAGGTTGACGTTGCCGCCTTTTTGCAGACTGATTGCCATGATGTACTTCTCCTATGTGGGTTGTGTATGACCAGACACCTGGCGTCCTCCACCGGCCTGACTCCCCAGGCCGGCGGCGACGCTTGCTACAACTTGCCAACAAACGGGTGTAGTCGTTTGCTGCGCATTCTTTACACTGCCTTGACCGCGCCCAGCGCTTCCGTCTGGCCTTCTTCAAGCGCCATCCTGCGTTTGTAGCGGATCGACGACCACAGCGAGGCGAGAATGAAGGCCACCCCGATCAGACCCGTGAAGATCTCGGGAATGTGGAACTTCATGCTGACCAACATGATCACGGCCAGGATACCGATCGCATAGTGCGCGCCGTGCTCCAGATACACGAACTCGTCGAGCGTGCCCTTGCGGACCAGGAACACCGTCATCGAACGCACGAACATCGCGCCGATCGCCAGGCCCAGCATGATGATCACGACATCCTTGGTGATGGCAAACGCGCCGATCACGCCATCAAAGCTGAACGAGGCGTCGAGCACTTCCAGGTACAGGAAGCCGCCAATACCGCCGCGCTTGATGATGTCGCCCATGTTGCCGTCGCCGTTATCGCCTTCCAGCAAGCCACTGATCACATCGACGCCCACGTAGGTCAGAATACCCCACAGGCCGGCCGTCAGGACCACCAGTTTCTGGCCTTCTTCGATCATCGACAGGCTGGCCATCAGGGTACCCAGCGCGATCATCACGGAAATCGACGAGATCTTGCCCAGCGCGCCCAGTTTTTCTTCAATACGGCCCAGCCAGTGCGTTTCTTTTTCCGAGTCCAGCAGGAAGTTCAGGAACACCAGCAGCAGGAAGATGCCGCCGAAAGCCGCCACTTCCGCGTGGTGATTCGTCAGGTGCATCGAATACTGTTCCGGATTGCTCAGGGCCAGATTCCATACTTCCATCAAGCCCAGGTCCGCCGCTTGCGCCACGATGACCAGCGGGAACAGCAGACGCATGCCGAAGACGGCGATGATGATACCCACGCCCAGGAACAGATTCTGCCAAAACTTGTCCCAGTTCTTCAGCACCGAGGCGTTGACCACCGCGTTGTCGAACGACAGCGACACTTCCATCACGCCCAATATCACCGCGATACCGAGCGCCGCCAGCATCGTCTGCACGCCACCGTGCGTGTAACCCCACCAGGCGGAAATGCCCAGGCAGATAAATGTCACTAGAAATGACACTCTGAAATGCTTCATCGATAGTTCCCCGTTATCTAGATTTAATGGAACATAGTATAGGGACATGTCACACATTTAAAAATAGAAGATAATGGAAGTATTACTTCGTAAAAACAGAAGATAGGATGTCGCGATGAAAACCACGGGCTTCAATTACCGCCATTTGTACTTCTTTTGGGTGGTCGCCAAGGAAGGCGGCGTGACGCGCGCGGCCGAGCGCCTGGGACTGGCCGTGCAAACCATCAGCACCCAGCTGGCCCTGCTGGAAAAGGAACTGGGCAGATCCCTGCTGCAGCCGCAGGGACGGCGTTTGGTGCCGACGGAAGCGGGCCGGCTGGCGCTCGGCTACGCGGACCAGATTTTTTTGCTGGGCGAACAGATGCAGGAAGCGCTGGCCGACACCGATGCAGAAAAGATGCGCCTGACGGTGGGCATTTCCGATTCCTTGCCGAAACTGATGGCGTATCGCATGCTCGACGCCACCCGCAGCCTGGACAAGCCCGTCAAGCTGGTGTGCCTGGAAGATGAATTCGAGTCCTTGCTGGCCGACCTGGCCCTGCACAAGCTGGACCTGGTCTTGACGGACCGTGCCGTGCCGGCCGGCGCCAGCCTGCGCGTCTCCAGCCATTTATGGGGCGAAAGCGCCATGAAACTGTTCGGTATCCCTGCGCTGGCGGAACAATACCGCGACAATTTCCCGCACAGCCTGCACGGCGCGCCCTTCCTGCTACCGGCGCGCAACAACGCCCTGCGCGGGCGCATCGACGAATGGATGGTGCAGCAAGGCGTGCGCCCCGACGTGGTCGGCGAATTCGAGGACAACGCCATGCTCAACGCGTTTGGCCGCAAGGGCCTGGGCCTGTTCTTCGCGTCGGCCAGCCTGGCGGCCGATATCGAGGAACAATTCGGCGCCGTGCTGGTCGGCGACGCCTCGTCGCTGCGCGAGCAGTTTTATGTGATTTCCAACGAGCGCAAGATCATGCACCCGGCGCTGGACGTGATCCTGGCGGCCATCCAGGGCCATCCGAAGATTCACAAGGAAACCTGATAAATCCATTCGGAAAAAACGTTTGAATTATCAATCAAAAGCGATTGTAATGAAGCCTGAGACAAACACGCGCCTGCCGCCCACCGGCAGGGCGCGATCATCATAAAAACAGGTACATACAGGAGCGGCACCATGTCCACGGCAAGCAAGACGGTCGATATTCCCGATCTCATCAACAACAACAAGATCGGCTCCTTCCAGATCGGCATGCTGATCCTGTGCGGGCTGTGCGTCATCATGGATGGCTTCGACGTGCAGGCGATGGGCTATGTGGCGCCCGCCATCATCGCCGACTGGCATGTCAGCAAGGCCAACCTGGGCCCCGTGTTTGGCGCGGGCCTGCTGGGCATGCTGGTCGGCTCGCTCGTCTTCAGCATCACGGCCGACAAGTTCGGCCGCCGCCCCGTGCTGATCGGCTCGACCATCTTCTTTTCCCTGTGCATGCTGGTCACGCCGCTGGCGACGAACATCGAGCAATTGCAGCTGATCCGTTTTATCACGGGACTGGGCCTGGGCGCAGTCATGCCGAACGCCATGGCGCTGGCCGGCGAATACAGCCCGCTGCGCAAGAAAGTCACGCTGATGATGCTGGTCTCGTGCGGCTTTACCCTGGGCGCCGTACTCGGCGGCTTGCTGTCGGCCGCGCTGATTCCCGCCTTCGGCTGGCAATCCGTGTTTTACGTGGGCGGCGTGGTGCCGCTGGTCATCGGCATATTGATGTTCTTCCTGCTGCCGGAATCGATGCAATTTCTGGTCTTGAAACAACGCAAGCTGGACAAGGTGGCGCAATGGTTGAAACGCATCGATCCGACGGTGAGCATCACGGCCGAGACGCAATACGTCGTGCATGAGAAGGAGCACAAGGGCGCGCCCGTGCTGCAATTGTTTACGGGCGGCCGCGCAAAGATGACGATCCTGCTGTGGGTCATCAACTTCATGAACTTGCTGAACTTGTATTTCCTCTCGAACTGGCTGCCGACGATCGCCAAGGAAGCGGGCCTGTCGACGGCCAACGCCGTGCTGGCCGGCACGGCCCTGCAAGTGGGCGGCACCATCGGCACCCTGGTCATGGGCCAGCTGATCGACCGCTCCAGCTTCCGCCGCATCCTGCTGCCGTGCTTTTTGGTTGCCGCCGTGGCCATTGCCCTGATCGGCCGTCCGGACGTGTCGCTCGCCTTCCTCTTCATCACCATCTTCATCGCCGGTTTTTGCGTGGTGGGCGGCCAGCCTGCCGTCAATGCCCTGGCGGCCAGCTACTACCCGACCACCCTGCGCTCGACGGGCATCGGCTGGAGCCTGGGCATCGGACGCATCGGCTCCATCATCGGCCCCGTGCTCGGTGGTGAGCTGATCCGCCTGAACTGGCCCAACAGCACGATTTTCCTCATCGTCGCCATCCCGGCGGTGGTCTCGGCCGCCATGGTGTTTGCCATGCGCGGCGGACCGCAAACGGCGGTCAAAGGCTGAAAAAGCGTGAAAAACCGGCCGCGCGCACCCGCCTGCACGGGCGTGGCACGCGGCTAAATTAGGCTATGGCGCCCTTCGTCGTTTAAGATGACGTTTTTACAGCCCATCTTATTGCGCCCCATGCACAATGCCTCGCTAGTCTTGCTCGCCCTCTTCCTGGTCGCGCTGAACGGTTTTTTTGTTGCCGCCGAGTTTGGCATCGTCACCTTGCGGCGCACGCGCATCCGCGCCATCGCCAAGACACAGGGATTGCGGGGCAGCATCCTGGCCAAGGTGCATGGCCAGCTGGACGCCTACCTGTCTGCCTGCCAGCTGGGCATCACCCTCGCTTCGCTGGGCCTGGGCTGGGTCGGGGAACCGGCGTTTGCCAGCTTGCTCGAGCCGCTGTTCGGCGCCATCGGCGTCACGTCGCAAGAGCTGATCCACGGCGTCTCCTTCGTCGTTGCCTTCAGCGTGATTTCCTTCCTGCATATCGTCGTGGGCGAACTGGCGCCAAAATCGATGGCCATCCGCAACCCGGAAGCCGTCGGCCTGTGGTGCGCGATTCCCCTGTATGGCTTCTACTGGGCCATGTACCCGGCCATCTACCTGCTCAACGCCAGCGCCAACTGGGTGCTGCGCATGGCGGGCCTGTCCGGCAAGGGCGGCCACGACGCCCATTATTCATCCGAAGAATTGAAACTGATCCTGCGCACCAGCCAGCCGGGCGAGAAATTCACGCGCGACGAGCGCAACATCCTGGCACAGTCGCTCGATTTCGAACAGATGACGGTATCGGACCTGATGCGTCCGATCAATGAAGTGATCGCCCTGCACGCCTCGAATACGCTGGAAGAAAACCTCGACACGGTGCTGCGCAACCGCTTCAGCCGCTACCCCTACTTCGACACGAATGAAGACGACGTGCTGGGCGTGGTGCACTTGAAAGACCTGTTCTTCGCGCAGCAGGCGGGCAAGCCGATCACTTCGCTCACGCCGTTTCTGCGTCCCGTGGACATCATTTCCGCCCGCACGCCGGCACTGGAACTGTTCCGCCGCTTCCGCGACGGCGCCCCGCACTTCGCCCTGATCGGTGAAAAGGGCAAGCGTCCGCTGGGTTTCATCACCCTGGATAACTTGCTCGGCGCCATGGTCGGCGAAATCCGCGATGAATTCCGCCGCAATGAAAACGACTGGCTCAAGCAAAGCGACGGCACCCTGATCGGCAAGGCCAGCCTGCCCATCTTCTCGCTCGAACGCATCCTCGGCATCGATATCGAAAACGAGGAACTGGGCCTCGACGACGTGGAATCGGTGGGCGGCTTGATCATGGTCAAGCTGGGCGACATTCCGAAGCAGGGCCAGCGCATCACCTTTGTCGACTTCGACATCGTCGTCAAGAAGATGAACGGGCCCCGCATCGTGCTGCTCAAGGTGATCCCGAAGCAGGAGCGCGACCTCGATGCGGACTTACGCGATTAGTCTTTTTTCAAGGTAATCGTATCTTTGCCCTGCGGCACGGTGGTTTCACCTACCGTCCACGTCTGGAGCAGGCTGTACAGCACTGCCAGCAAGGTCGGCCCGATAAAGATGCCGACGAAGCCGAAGGCCAGCACGCCGCCCAGCACGCCCAGCAGCACCAGCAAAAACGGCAGGCTGCTGCCGCGGCTGATCAGCATGGGTTTCACGACGTTATCCACGCCGCTGATCAGCAAACCGCCCCATACCAGCATGAAGATGCCCCAGCCTGTCTGGCCGTCATTGAACAGCCAGATGGCGGCGCCACCCCAGATCAAGGGCGGCCCCACGGGGATCAGCGAAAAGATGAAGGTGGCCACGCCCAGCAGGGCCACGGCCGGCACGCCGGCGATCAGGAAACCGACCACGGCCACCAGCGCTTGCGCCAGCGCCGTGCCCAGCAAGCCGTACATGACGCCGCGCACGGTGCGGCTGATGGTCAGGCCCACGCCCGGCGCGCTGTCGCCGATGATGCGGCCAGCGCCCGTCATCAAGGCACGGCTCAGTTGCTGACCGTCGCGGTAGAGGAAGAAGCTGACGAACACGGCCAGGCTGGTCTGCGCCAGGCCCGTGCCCAGCAAGATGCCGCCGGAAGCGAGGAAATGGCGCGCCGGCTCCAGCATCGTCTTGCCCAAATTCAGTAATTCCTCGCGGTCTTCCAGCAGACGCTGCAGATAACCGTCGATGGTTTCGCCCACCACGGGAATGCTGGCCAGCCAGGCCGGCGGATGCAGGCCGCCCGATTCCAGCGCCGTGCGCAACTGTTCATAGATGCGCGACACATTGTCGGCCAGGTTGTAGGTGACGAGGGCCAGCGGCAGCACGATGACCAGGATCAAGGACAGGGTCATGATGGCAGCCGCCCAGTTGCGCCGGCCTTTCAGGCGGTCGAGCAGGAGGATATACAGGGGCCAGCTGGAAATGCCCACGCAGGCGGCAAACAGCATGGCGGCCAAAAAGGGCCGCAAGACGAAAAAGCAGCCGATCAACAGGAAGATGATGGCTGCCAGGCGGGCGTGCGGCTCGAAACGTTTATCCATGTACTGCGTATCCTGAAGATGGCGCCCGGGGACGCGGTCAGGTCAGGATAGCAGAAGTTTAAGATCGTGCGCGATGGCGGCAGGCTTTTCGCCGTGGCGCACGAACAGGCGGATCTTGCCTTCGCGGTCGAACACATAGGTGCCGGCCGTGTGGTCGACCGTGTAGCTCTCGTCCGTCTCGCCCTCGACCTTGGCGTAATACACCTTGAATTCCTTGGCCACCTTGGCCGTCGCGGCCGCATCGCCATACAGGCCCACGAAACGCTTGTCGAAGGCCGGCACGTATTCGGCCAGCAAGGCTTGCGTGTCGCGCTCGGGGTCCACCGTGACGAACAGCACTTGCACCTGCTCCGCCTGCGGCCCCATTTCCTGCATCACCTGCGCCATGTCGGCCATGGTGGTGGGGCAGACGTCCGGGCATTGCGTGTAGCCGAAGAACATCAGCACCAGCTTGCCCTTGTAGTCGGCCAGGGTGCGCGGATGGCCCGTGTGGTCCGTCAGCGCGAACTCGCGCGCGTAGCCGAGGCCCGTCACGTCCGTATTCTTGAATGCCAGCTTCGGTGCGGCCGGTTTGCCGCAGCCGGCCAGGACGGCGACCAGGGCGGCCGCCAACAACAAGGTCAGGGTTTTTTTCATGTGCCGAGGGGAATGTAGTGGTCGACCAGCAAAGCCGCGAACAGCAAGGCCAGGTAGATGATGGAATACGTAAAGGCTTTGCGCGCGATCAAGTCCGTGTAGTGGCGGTACATCTTCCACGCGTAGTACAGGAAACCGGCGTTGAGCAGCACGGCCGACGCCAGGTAGATCAGGCCGCTCATGCGCACGGCGAACGGCAGCAAGGTGGTGGCGGCCAGCGCGATCGAGTACAGCCAGACATGAAATTGCGTGAACTTCAAGCCGTGCGTGACGGGCAGCATGGGCAAGCCCGAGCGCGCGTAATCGTCGCGGCGGTACATGGCCAGGGCCCAGAAATGCGGCGGCGTCCAGACAAAGATGATCAGGACCAGCAGCCACGCCTGCATCGGCACGTCGTTGGCGACGGCGGCCCAGCCCAGCGCGGGGGGCATGGCGCCGGACAGGCCGCCGATGACGATATTTTGCGGCGTGGCCGGTTTGAGCACCATGGTGTAGATCAGGGCGTAGCCGACAAAGGTGACAAAGGTCAGCCACATGGTCAACGGATTGACGAGGTGATACAGAATCGCCATGCCCAGGCCGCCGATCACCAGCGCGAACACCACCGTCTGTTTCACCGTGATGTCGCCCATGGCCATCGGCCGGCGCGCCGTGCGGGCCATGCGCGCATCGATTTCGCGCTCGGCCAGGCAATTGACGGCAAACGCGGCGCCGGCCAGCAGCCAGATGCCGACGGTGCCGAACACCACCGCGCGCCAGTCGGGCAACTCCTCGCTGGCCAGGAACATGCCGATGACGGCGCAAAACACGGCCAGTTGCGTCACGCGGGGCTTGGTCAGCGCCCAATACTGGGCGATGCGGGGGGATGGTTTACGGCGGATGGTCTGAGTAGTCATTTATGCGATACGGGAAGGACTGGCTGGTGCCGAGGACACTGGCGCGGTGGCGCAAGCGCGCTGAACATTACGCGCTACATCGAGTTGGAATTTAGCCTTGTAGTTTAACATGGTCAGCAATAACACGAGCAGCGCCGCCCCGCCGTTATGCAGCACGGCAATCGACAATGGCCAGCTCAGGTAGATGGTCGCCAGGCCCGTGGCCGCCTGCAGTGCCAGCACCAGGGCAACCCAGCGGGCCGTGCCGCGCAAGGACGGCAGCTTCCATGCGCGAAACACGGTGTAGCCGATGCCAGCTGCCACGATGAAGGCGAAGTTGCGGTGCACCCAGTGGATAGCCGTCAGCGCGGAAAACGGCAGATAGTGGCCGGCGGCCGTCTTGCCCAGTTCGCGCCACAGATGGAAACCATGTTCGAAATCCATCTCCGGAATCACCTTGCCGCCGCACAGGGGGAAATCCGTGCAAGCCAGGGTGGCGTAGTTGGTGCTCACCCAGCCGCCCAGCGCGATCTGTACGGTGAGCAGCACGAGCGAAAAAATGGCCAGCGCGCGCACGGGGCGCAGCACGGCGGCGTCCGCATCAGCGCGCAGCACGGGTTTGACGGCATGATCCTGGCGTCCGCCCAGCCACGTCAGCATGGCCAGCAAGCCCATGCCCAGCAGCAGGTGGATGGTCACGATCACCGGCTGCAGTTTCAGGGTGACGGTCCAGGCGCCGAACGCGCCTTGCAGGCAGACGAACAGGAACAGTGCCGTCGGCAGCGCCGGGGCGAACTCGGCGCGGCGGCTTTTGCGCCACTGGCGCCACGCCTGCACCATCATCGCCACGATCAGCACGCCGATGGCCATGGCCAGGTAGCGGTGCGTCATTTCGATCCACGCTTTCACCACCGTCACGGGGCCCGTCGGCATCAGGGTTTCCGCCGCCACGATGTGCTCGTGCGCGAGGAAAGGATTGGCCGAGCCATAGCAGCCTGGCCAGTCCGGGCAGCCCAGGCCGGAATCGGACAGGCGCGTAAAGCCGCCGAACATGATCAGGTCGACCGTCAGGAAGACGGCGATCCACACGAGCTTGCGGTATTTATTGGCGTCTGCGGACACCCAGACCATGGTCAGCGGCAGCAGTGCCACCAGCAGACCCGTCAGGCCCAGCTGGGCCAGCGCGGAGAGATGCATCGTCGGCATGCGGACTCCTCAACCGATCGCCGAAGCTTTGAGCAGCTTGGCGATGTCTTTCTTGATCTTGTTCGGGTCCGCGTCCTTCGGGAAGCGCATCATCAGATTGCCCAGCGGATCGATCAGATACAAATGGTCGCTGGTCTTGCCGCCCGGCTCCACGGGCAGCCACGCTTTCAGGGCGTCGTTATTCACGCGCAGCATGCTGGTGCCGTCGAATTCGCGCATCACGAGGGTGTCGAGCGGCTGCGCATCCGTCACCAGCCAGACCCGCTCCAGGCGTTCGCGTTCCTTGCCCTGCATGAGGCGCAGTTGTTGCATGTCAAACAATTGCTTCTTGCACGCTTCCTGGCAATCGGACGGCCCCGTTTGCAGCAGCACCCACTTGCCCTTGAATTGCGCCAGCGGCGCCGCCTTGCCATCGAGTTCCGCCACCTGCAGCTGGGCTTCGGGAATCGGGTACAAACGCGGATCGATCAGGGCGCCATAGTTGTTGCGGCCCGTGGGCTTGATGATGTAATACGTGAAATACGAGGCGATGATGGGAAACGCGCACACGGCCACCACGGCCAGCAGCTTCCACCGTCCTTGTACCTGCTTGCTCATGCTGTCTTGCGTTGTGTCAGGGCTGTTTGTTTGCACGTCGAAATCCTGTAAAGACAAAAAATAGAAAAGCCATCAGTGCCAGTGCATACCACTGGAATGCATAGCCACGGTGCTTGTCGGCGCCCAAGTCGGGCGCCGGCCAGTCGCGCACGGGAAGCTGGCCGGATGCTGGCGCCGCCGCTGTCGGATCAGCCGGGTCGACTGTTTGTTCGAGGATGAAGGGCTGCATGGCCAGGCCGCTGGCCTGGGCCAGCTGGACGATGTCGGCATTTTGCACGATGGCATGCGGCGCCAGGGCCGGTGCCGTGCCCAGCTCCATCACGTGACCCGCATTCAGGCGCGCGATGCCGCCAATGGTGACGGTGCTGGCCGCTGTCGTGTAGTCGGGAATGCGCGTGCGCTCGGCATTGTTGCGCGGCAACCAGCCCTGCGCCACCAGCACGTGCATGGACGAACCGTCGATTTGAAACGGCGTGAGCACGTGAAAACCGGCCTGGCCCTTGTAGGGGCGGTTGTCCAGGTACACCGTCCAGGCAGGCACGAAACGGCCCGTGACGGTGACCCGGCGGTATTCGATCGCTTGCGCATCGGTCGGCAACAGGGGCGCGGCCGTCAAGGCCAGCGGCGCGGCGCGGTTGCCCGCTTCCAGGCGGGCGGCGCGGGCGACTTTCTCATCGCCCCGGCGCTGCTGCCATTGCGCCAGCGACACGCCCAGGGCCACCAGTAGCAACATTACAACAAATGGAATCCATCTAAAATGGAAGCGGATACGCATT
Organism: Janthinobacterium sp. JF4; assembly: GCF_059617925.1. Classification (NCBI taxonomy): domain Bacteria; kingdom Pseudomonadati; phylum Pseudomonadota; class Betaproteobacteria; order Burkholderiales; family Oxalobacteraceae; genus Janthinobacterium; species Janthinobacterium sp. JF4. The sequence continues at coordinate 12,734 of NZ_JCAQAV010000015.1, forward strand.
ACAATGAAACCTCCTCAAGCCAGGCGCTACCATCCATGAAAATCCTCGTTGCCATTGCCTTCATCCTGATTCTGGGCAGCCTGGGCTCGGCCCTGTTCTTCCTCATGCGCGACAAGGGCAAGAGCAACCGCACCGTGCAGGCGCTGGCCCTGCGCGTGGGGCTGTCGATCACCCTGTTTTTACTGATCCTGCTGGCGCACAAGCTGGGCTACATCCAGCCAACCGGCATACATTAAGCTTCTTGCCTGATTTGCAAATTCTTCACACTAAGAAAAAAGCCGTACCCAGGATCTCCCGGTACGGCTTTTTTATGGTGCCGCGCACTCTTCAACAACGCGCGCCCTGCCCCGCCATTATAACCAATACACGACCACGTACAGGCCCAGCCAGACGACGTCGACAAAGTGCCAGTACCAGGCGGCGCCTTCGAAGCCGAAGTGGTGCTCCGGCGTGAAGTGGCCTTTCAGCACGCGGTACAGGATGACGGACAGCATGATGGCGCCCAGGGTCACGTGGAAGCCGTGGAAGCCCGTCAGCATGTAGAAGGTGGCGCCGTAGATGCCGGACGTCAGTTTCAAATTCAGGTCGCTGTAGGCGTGCATGTATTCGTAGACCTGGAACCCCATGAAGATGGCGCCCAGCAAGATGGTGGCGAACAGGAACAGGGCCGTCATGCCGCGGTGGCCGGCGCGCAGCGCGTGGTGCGAGATGGTCAGGGTGACGCCCGACAGCAGCAGCAAGGCCGTATTGATGGTCGGAATCCAGAACGGCGTCATGGTGGTAAATTCCTGCACCGTCCCGGCCGGGCCCGTATTGCCCCATTGGGCGGCGAAATCGGGCCAGATCACCTTGTGGTCGATGTCGGCCAGCCATGGCATGGAAATGCTGCGCGCATAGAACAGGGCGCCGAAGAAGGCGGCGAAGAACATGACTTCCGAAAAGATGAACCAGCTCATGCTCCAGCGGAAGGAGTGATCGATGCGCTCGCTGTACAGGCCCTGCTCCGATTCGCGGATGGCGTCGCCGAACCAGAAATACAGCACCAGCAGGATGCCGGCCAGGCCGATGTAGTTCAGGTACGGGCCCCAGGAGACGTCGTTGACCCAGGCCGAGGCGCCGATCATGGTCAGCAGCAGGCTGGCGCCGCCCAGCATGGGCCAGCGCGACGGGCCGGGCACGAAATAATAAGGTACGGCGGCGTGGTTGGAACTCATCATCATCTCCTCAAGAACTTATAGGGTGGTTTTTTATAATTTATAAAACGACGAATTTAACAATCGAAATCAGGATGCCGATCAGGCAAGCCACCGCCAGGAAGCCGGCGATGACGATGTGCACGGGATTGAGCTTGGCCGAATCCGTGTCGAAGTCGCTCTTGCGGCGCAGGCCCGTAAATGACCAGACGACGGCGCGCAGCGAATACAGGAACGACGCTTTTTCAGGCTGCTTGGATTCGCCCATGGCACTCTCCTATTGGACGGCCGGCGTCTGAGCCTGGCTCAGACCGGCAATCTCGAAAAACGTGTACGACAGGGTGATGGTCTTGACCTCTTTCGGCAGGGCCGGATCGAGGAAGAACACCACCGGCATCTGCCGCGCTTCGTGCGGCTTCAAGGTCTGCTGCTTGAAGCAGAAACACTCGACCTTCTTGAAATGCGGCGTGGCGCTCTGCGGCGCGTAGCTGGGGATGGCTTGCGCGTTGACGACGCGGTTTTGCGTGTTGACCACTTCATACATGACGGTCACCAGTTCGCCCGGATGCACCTGCATGCTCGAAACGGTCGGGCGGAAGCGCCATGGTCCCTGCGCATTGCCGTCAAACTCGACGGTGATGCTGCGCGTCGTGTCGACCTGCGTATTGTTGTCGTAAGCCACCGTGCCATCTTTTTGCGTCAGCACGTTAATGCCCATCACTTCGCAAATCTGCTTGTAGACGGGAATCAGGGCATAGCCAAAGCCAAACATCAGGATGGCAATGACGATCAGCTTGCCCAGCATCTTGCGGTTCAGGCCGCGTGTTTCCTGTTGGATCGGCATCGTCACGTCAGAGCCACATGCGCTTGACGAATACGGACAGGAAGAAGAAGGCCGCCAGGCCCCCCAGTATCAGTCCGGTACGCAGGTTGTTCGGTTTTTTACGTTCGGTCATGACAGGCACTTTATTCAAGACGGGCCGCGCAACACGCCGGCCCGGGATACCTCATTTCACGGTCGGCGGCGTTTCAAACGTGTGGAAAGGCGCCGGACTCGGCACGGTCCATTCCAGGCCTTCTGCGCCTTCCCATGGTTTCGCTGGCGCAGCCTTGCCGCCGCGGATGGTCGGCAAGACCACGAAGAACAGGAAGTACACCTGCATCAGGCCAAAACCGAAGCCGCCGATCGAGGCGATCATATTGAAGTCCGTGAACTGCGCCGGATAGTCGGCGTAGCGGCGCGGCATGCCGGCCAGGCCCAGGAAGTGCATCGGGAAGAAGGTCACATTGAACGTGATCAAGGACAGCCAGAAGTGGATCTTGCCGCGCGTCTCGTTGTACATATGGCCCGTCCATTTCGGCGACCAGTAGTAGAAACCGGCGAACAGGGCAAACAGCGAACCGGCCACCAGCACGTAGTGGAAGTGGGCCACCACATAATAGGTATCCTGCAGCTGGATGTCGATCGGTGTCACGGCCAGGATCAGGCCCGTGAAGCCGCCCATGGTAAACACGAAGATGAAGCCCACCGAGAACAGCATCGGCGTTTCGAACGTCATCGAACCCTTCCACATCGTGGCGATCCAGTTGAACACTTTCACGCCCGTCGGTACGGCGATCAGCATGGTCGCGTACATGAAGAACAGCTGGCTCGTCACCGGCATGCCGGTGGTAAACATGTGGTGCGCCCAGACGATGAAGGACAGAATCGCGATCGAGGCCGTGGCATACACCATCGAGGCGTAGCCGAACAAGGGTTTGCGGGCAAACGCGGGCAGGATCTGCGAGACGATGCCGAAGGCCGGCAGAATCATGATGTAGACCTCGGGATGGCCGAAGAACCAGAAGATGTGCTGGTACATGACGGGGTCGCCGCCACCTGCCGCGTTAAAGAAGGACGTGCCGAAATGGCGATCCGTCAGGGTCATGGTGATGGCGCCGGCCAGCACGGGCATGACGGCGATCAGCAGATACGCGGTAATGAGCCAGGTCCAGCAGAACATCGGCATTTTCATCAGGGTCATGCCGGGCGCGCGCATGTTCAGGATGGTGACGATGATGTTGATCGAGCCCATGATGGACGAGGCGCCCATCAGGTGCATGGCGAAAATGGCCATGTCCATGCCGGGGCCCATCTGCGTCGACAGCGGCGCATACAGGGTCCAGCCGGCAGCCGTGGCGCCGCCCGGCACGAGGAAGGACGTGGCCAGCAGGATGGCGGCCGGTGGCAGCAGCCAGAACGAGAAGTTGTTCATGCGGGCGAACGCCATGTCGGACGCGCCCACCTGCAGCGGGATCATCCAGTTGGCGTAGCCGACGAAGGCCGGCATGATGGCGCCAAACACCATCACCAGGCCGTGCATGGTGGTCAGCTGGTTGAAAAATTCTGGGTGGAAGAATTGCAAGCCTGGGTGAAACAGTTCCGTACGGATCATCAGGGCCAGCACGCCACCCGACAGCAGCATGATGAACGAGAACCACAGGTACAGGGTACCGATATCTTTATGATTGGTGGCAAACAGCCAGCGGCGGTAGCCGGTCGGGTGGTCGTGGGCATGATCGTGACCGGCGTGGTCCAAGGTGCTAGTACTCATGTGCGGCTCCTAATTACTTGCGTGCAGCCACGATTTCGGCTGGTTGAACGATGTTCTCTTCGGCCTTGTTCGACCAGGAATTGCGCGTGTAAGTGATCACTGCGGCAATTTCCGTGTCGGACAGCTGTTTCCAGGCGGGCATTTCCGCTGGATACTTGCCGCTCTTTTGCCCGTTCAGCAAGACATGAATCTGTTCCGCTTTCGGACCGTTCACCAAGGCCGAGGCGTCCAGCGGCGCGAATGCACCGGGCACGCCCTTGCCTGTCGCCTGGTGGCATACCACGCAGTTGGCCGCATACACTTTCTCGCCCTTGACCTTCAATTCGTCGATGGTCCACACCTTGCTTGGATCATCGGCCAATGCCGCCATTTCCTTTTGTTTTACATCAACCCAGGCCTTGTAGTCATCGTTTGACACGACCTTGACGACGATGGGCATGAACGCGTGTTCCTTGCCGCACAGCTCGGCGCAATTGCCGCGGAAGGTGCCGATATGGTCAGCCTTGAACCAGGTGTCGCGCACAAAACCGGGAATCGCATCCTGCTTGACGCCGAAGGCGGGCACGGACCAGGCATGGATGACGTCGTTGGCCGTCAGCACCACGCGGATCTTCTTGTTGACCGGCACGACGACTTCGTTATCGACTTCGATCAGGTAGTTTTCGCCCCGTTTTTCCGTCGGCGGCACGCCCGGCGCGCCCACTTGCGAGCGCGGCGTGGCCAGGTTGGAGAGGAAGGAAATGCCTTCGCCCTCGCCTTTCAGGTAGTCATAGCCCCATTTCCACTGCATGCCCGTGGCCTTGATGGTGATGTCGGCGTTCGAGGTGTCCTTCATGCCGACGACGGTGCGCGTGGCGGGCAGGGCCATGCCGATGACGATCAGGAAAGGCACGACGGTCCAGGCGATCTCGACGGTGGTGCTTTCATGGAAAGTGGCCGGTTTGTGGCCCAGGGACTTGCGGTGCTTGAAGATGGAATAGAACATGACGCCGAACACGGCCACGAAGATCACCAGGCAGATGATCATCATCAGGGTGTGCAAATCGTAGATTTCATGGGCGATCTGTGTCGCCGGCGGTTGCAGATTCATTTCGAACGGCACGGGACCGCCGGTGCCGGGATAGGTGCCGGCAGCCGGTGCCGCCGTGGCCCATCGCCCGATGCCAAACGCTGTCAAAGACAGCCCGAGCAGCAACGATTGAAGTCGCTTTGCATGTGTCATGTTTTCCCCAACCACCCAAAAATAATGATATTTTAAACGGCTGCGGACTTCTCCGTACTGGACCGCTGCCGCTCCTCCATGAAAGCAACACGGCCGGAATGCGGCCATGTGCGTCAAGCACCAGCGAATTCCATGCTGGCTGCCGCAACCAAAACGCTGACGGACAACCATGCTGGAACCCTGTTTTTCTTCCCCACACTGAAATGGCCTCGTGTGGAAGATGGTTACTATACTAATGCAGTAACTTCGAATAAGTCTTGCTTTGTTTTTTTTATTTTGTATGCAGCCCTTGTTTTTTCTGATTAGCAAGCTGACAAACAATCAACGATTATAGTCAAGTAAACTTGAATCCATCAAGCAATAATCGGCTTTGAGCGCGCCCTTCTCCTGGCCGCGCGCGCTTTGCAACGATTGCTGCAACATCCATGTGCGGATGGCGACCAAGTGTCGGTTTCTTTACGCTTTTATTTGGGTTTTCTGGGCAGGTCGAAGCGGATAATCGCTTCGCCATTGCGCGTCACGCGCGGCGCGGGACGGAAGGCGTGGCCATAGATCACTTCAAAACTCAGGCCCAGCTTGCCGTCGGGACGGCGCGTTTTTTCCAGCGCGGCCAGCATGCGCTGCCAGGCCGCCTTGCCCATCAGGCCGCGCCGGCGCGTGGTCAGCGGATTGCCGCCAAAGGCGCGCACGTCCGCCAGCAGTTTTTCCGCCGTATCGTAGGTGACGGTGATGATTTCCATGTCCAGCACGGGCGTGGAAAAACCCGTCTCGACCAGCATGTCGCCAAAGTCGTGCATGTCGACGAAGGGCAAGGCATGCGGAGACAAGTCCGCTTCGGCAAAGGCGTCGCGCACTTCGCGGAAGGTGTCGGGGCCGAAGCAGGAAAACATCAGCAAGCCGTCGAGGCGCAGCGCGCGCCGCCATTCGGCGAACACGCGGTCGGGCTGGGCATGCCAGTGCAGCGCCAGGTTCGACCACACGAGGTCGACGCTGCCCTGCGCCAGCGGCAAGTCGCCGAGGTCGCCGCACAGCAGATCCACGCCCGCCTTGGCCGGCAAGAGTTTACTGAGGAACTGGTTCAGGCTGGCCAGTTTCGACGCTGGCGCGCGCGCCGCCTGCACCATCGCTTGCGCTGCATCGAGACCGATAATCTGCGCGGCGGGATAATCCTTTTGCAGCTGCGCCAGATCCGCGCCAGGGCCGCAGCCGGCGTCAAGCACGCGCAAGGGCGTGATTTTCACCAGCTCCAGGCGCTCGTGCATGCGCTTTGATACTTCGCGGCGCAGGAAGTCCGACGGCGCGCTGCGCGCCGGACGGGAAAAGAAGTCGCGTACTTGCACCGCATCGATGGGCGCACTCATTTTGGGCGGACTGGTGGGAACTGGCATGTTGAATCGGGTGAGGTGAGATAATGTCGGCAGTGTACATGGAACGACGCCATCGCGATGCGAACTGGCACCCGGCACCACCTTGATGCCGCCCGGCAAGCGCTGGGACGCTGGCTGGGCACGACCTTGCTGCCGGCGCAGTGCGCGCTGTGCGGCATCGGCAGCCCGGAAGTGCTGTGTTCGCCCTGCCGCGCGCAATACTTGGGACAAGGACGGGGACAGATTCGGCCCCGCTGCCGCCAGTGCGCCAATCCGCTCGCGGACATCGAGGTGGCGCTGCTGTGCGGACGCTGTTTGCGCCACAGGCCCGCGTATGACGCCACCGTCACGGCGTTTGATTATGCGGCGCCCGTCGACCAGTTGCTGTTGCAGCTGAAATTCGGCGCGCGCCTGCCGCTGGCGCCCCTGTTGGCAGAATTGCTGCATGTTGTCATTCAGCAACAATCAGCTTGGGAGGCGCCGCAGTTGCTGTGCCCCGTGCCACTGGGCCCGGCCCGGCTGGCCGAGCGGGGTTTTAATCAGGCGCTGGAAATTGCCCGCCCGCTGGCGCGCCTGCTGGACGTCCCTTTGCAGCCCCGTCTGGCGCTGCGGGTGCGCGAAACTTGCGCGCAAAGCGGCGTGGCGCCGCAGGAGCGGCAAGCCAACCTGGCGCACGCGTTCGCCATCGCGCCGGAACACGCGCCGTTATTGCAAGGATGCCATGTCGGCATCGTCGATGACGTGATGAGCAGCGGCCATACCGTCAACGCCCTGGCGGGCGCCTGCAAGCGCGAAGGGGCGGCAAAGGTCAGCATATTGGTGGTGGCGCGCACGCCGCCGCATTGAATTCGCTACCTATATATTAGAGTTAGACCCAAGGAGAGTATTTTGTTTCACGTTGTTTTGGTAGAACCTGAAATCCCGCCCAACACGGGCAACGTCATCCGCCTGTGCGCCAACACGGGCGCACAGCTGCACCTGGTCGAACCGCTGGGCTTTCCGCTCGACGATGCCAAGATGAAGCGCGCCGGCCTCGATTACCACGACTACGCCAAGATGAAGGTGCACAAGAACTGGGCAGCATTCCTGGCCGACACCCAGCCCGACCCGGCCCGCATGTTCGCCATGACCACGCGCGGCTCGCGCCCGTTCGGCGACGTGGCCTTCCTGCCGGGCGACGTGTTCGTGTTCGGTTCCGAGACAAAAGGCCTCGATCCCGCCCTGCGCGACGGCTTTCCGCTTGACCAGCGCATCCGCCTGCCCATGCGCCCGGACAACCGCAGCTTGAATTTATCGAATACGGTGGCAGTGGTTGTCTACGAGGCCTGGCGCCAACATGGGTACCAGGGCGGCGCGTAGGTCGGATTAGGCCCAAGGGGCCGTAATCCGACAACATTGTTGGCGTTATTGGTGTTGTCGGACTACGCGGGGCTTTACCCCGCTATCCGACCTACGCGTTTGCATACGGCAATCAGCGCAGCGCCAGCTGCGCGTCAACGCCCGTCTCCACATCCAGCATCACCAGTTGCGTGCGCAGGTCGCGCGTGGCGGCCAGCTTGCCGTTCACGTACAGATTCGTCTTGACGCCATACACGCCCTGCGACACGCCGGCCGGCAAGGTCAGCTCGAACGAGTTTTCAAAGCGCCCGCCCGATTTGTTGTTGCTGGCCAAGGCTTTCGAGCCGGACTTGAAGGGCTGGCCTTGCGGATCGAGCACCACCAACTCTTCGCGCACGTCGTTGACGCTTTGCGCGCTGCCGTTGACCAGCTCCACCACCGAAGTGACCTTGAACGGCTGGCCGCGCTTGACGGTCGACGCGCTCAGCTGTGGCGTGTACGACACCACTTGTGGCTCGCGCGGCAGCGCGCCGCGCGCGCGGATATAGTCGCGGTCGGCCTGCGCCGCCGTCTTGGTCTGGCGCGAATTGACATTGATGGCCAGGCAACCGGCCGCCGCCAGGCCGCCGCCGATGGCCGCGCCCTTCAGCGCGCCATTCTTGCCGCCCGCCAGCGCGCCCAGCAGCGCGCCCACGGCCGCGCCGGCCGCGGCCGTCGTGCCTACGCTGCACGGGTCCTCATCCGTGGCCGCCTGGACGCCACCTTGTGGATAGGAACTGTCCTGGCGCACGCCGTTCGGGTGCATCGGCGCCGTGGCGCAGCCGGCCAGCATGGCCGCGATGGTCAGCGCAGCGGCCGCGCGCAAGGTAGTGTGATTCAGCATGGTGATTCCCCAAATGACTAATTGATCGTTGTTTCCGTCTGCAGCACTTGCCGTTCGCGCTCGCGGATGCGGCGCGACAGATTATCGATGCGCGCATTGCCCGGATCGACGCGGCGCGCGCTTTCCAGATACGTCTTGGCCGCATCGAACTTGCCTTCCAGCAATGAACGCTCGGCATCACGCAGGAACGATTGCGCCATCTCGTTGCGCATGGCCGCGCCGTTATCGACGGGCGACGTTTCCAGCGGACGGCGCTCGCTCACCGCTGATCGTTCGACCACGCGCGCAGGCGTCGGTTCCGTTGGCACGACGCGGGCAGGTGCCGTTTCCAGCGGCACCGGGGCTGGAACGGGCGCCGGCGCCGTGGCCGCCGACAGCGCCTGCACGTCGGCCTTCAACTGCGGCAATTCCACCGCTTCGCGGTCGATCGCTTCCAGCCTGGCGATGCTATTGCGTGCCGCCACCGCATCCTTGCCATCGAGCGCCTGGCGCACGCCTACCAGCACGGACGCGGCCGCCGCCTGCTGGCGCGCCAGCTGCTTGCGCAGGGAATCGACGCTGGCAGCGCCCGCGCAATCGATGTCGAGCGCGGCGATACCCTTGGCGGCGCTTTGCAATTGATGGCCATCGATAGCCCGCTCGATGGCGCGCACGCCGCGCTGGCAACTGCCCGAGGCGGCGCCGGCCTTGCCGATCGCCGCCTGCAAATCGTCCGCCTTGGCGCTGGACTTGCCCGTACAGACATTCTTCGCCGTCGCCAGCTTCTGCCGGGCGCCGTCCAGGCTGCCATTCGCTACCAACTTGAGGCCGCTATCGATGGCGTCATTGCAGGCCGATTCATTCTTGCCGCCCGGCTTGCCATTCATGTAGACGATGACGGCCGCCAGCACGGCGATACCGCCCAGCCAGCGCAGCCACTTGCGCGGCGGCGGCGGCACGACTGCTGGCGGTAGACCTGCCGGCACGGGTTTGGCCACGGCTTTCGGCTGGGCCGGCTTCGGCGGCGCAGGCGGCGGCACGGCAGGCGGCGCTTTCGGCGCAGGCGCAGGCGCCATCGGCATGGGCGGCGGCTTGGGCGCGACTGCCGCAGGCGCGGGCGCGGCCGGCAACGGTGGCGGCACGGCCGCAGCTGGCCGGGCAGCGCCAGCCTGCGCCTGCCCGCAGTACGGGCAATGGCTGACAACGGTCCACAGGCCCGTCTTGCATTTGTTGCAGATATCCAAAACTAATCCTTCATTCCAACGTCATTCCAGCATTCCGGCACTCAACCCAGGGGCGGCGGCATCAACGGTGGCGGCGCGCTGAGGAACAAGGGTGCCAGTTCGGGGAACTGGGCCAGGTCGGCCCAGGCCGGCAAGCCGGCGCGCCACACCTTGGTGGTGGCTGGCACAACCTGTCCCGCCTGCACGTACTGCACGATCTGCTGGGCCGTGAACGGTCCCTGCTGCTGGCCGTTGATGCCCAGGAAATACTGGTATTCCACCAGCGGCGGCGGCATGCCGCCCAGCGGTGGTGGCATGCCGAACGCGGTTGCCGCCGGGGCAGCCGCCGCACCTGCCGGGCGCAGCAATTGTTCGAGGCGCCCCGCTTCCAGCATCTCGGGCTTGATCGCATACTTCAGGCGCGGCTGGCCGTCCGCTTCCGGCTCGCGCACTTCCCAGTCGTAGGCATCGCTGTCGGAGTCGCCGATGACGTTCGCCCATTCCTTCAATCGGCCCAGCAAGGCTTGCACCGTGCGGTCGAGCTCATCGCTGGCCATGCCCTTGCGGCGCGCCGACTCGCGCAGGCGCGCGCCCACTTCGGCGGAAATGGCGCTGCCAAAGCCGATGTACGGCAGCTGCGAGCCATCGGCCTGCGCCACCAGCTTCGGTGCATACACGCCCCGTTCATAGTATTTTGCCAGCGCCGCCATGGCCGCCGTCTGCACGGCGTCAAGCGCCGTCAATTTTTCTTCGATGCGCAGGGCGATATTTTTCTCGTACGAGGCAGGCATGCCGTTCTGGCGGATAGCCCGTTCGTTGCCGATGCGGCGCAAGTCGCCCGGTTCGACGGCAAACTGGTACTGGCCCGGCGGCACGACCCGGCCCGTGTGGCGCGTCAGCACGCCCAGCATGATCGCTTGCAGGAATTCGCCGAAGTCTTCCGCCAGGCGCTTCATCTCGTCCGTATTGGGCGCGATCGGGTGCGTGAATTGCGTCGGATCGATGTGCGTATGGGTCGGCGCCTTGTCGTTGTCGCCTTCCTTGCGGTAACTGGTGCGCCAGCCTTCCAGGCCGCGCAGCACCGTCATCGGCACGCCGGCCAGCTCGCAATAGCAGACGGCGCGCCCGCGGATGCCCGTCTCGACGATTTCCAGCTGGCTCACCGTGATGCCCACCTGGGTCGGCACGCACGATTCGAGCTCGGCGCCGAATTTCGCCTTGAAGGCGGCCGCGTTGGCCACGCCGATCACGCACTTGAACTGGTCCGACACGACCGTGAAGTCGCCCGCCATGTTGGCGTCGATCCACGGCATGGAGCAGGCCAGCAGCTTGCGGAAGCGGTCCAGGCGTTCGGATACCTCCATCTGCTCCAGCGCTTCGAACAGGGGGTCGGGTGTGCTCGCCGCGCCTTCCACCAGGCCGGCCGTGGCGATCATGTTCTCGGCCATGCGCGTGACTTTGGCCAGGATCAAGCCCCGCTGCGACGGTTCGCCCAGCATGGGGAACAGCGCTTTCGAGCCGCCCATGTCCTTGAACGCTTCATCGGCCCACTGGCGCAAGGTGGCCGCCGATGGCAGCGCAATGTCTTTTTCCGTGACGGGAATGACGATCAGGGTCGCGTGTTCCTTGTCCAGGTCCTTTTGCAAAATCGTATTGGCCGTTTTCAATTCCGCCAGCATGGCCAGCACGCCTTCGCGGCCCGTTTGCAGCTCGCCCACCAGGCCATTCCACTGCGCGCGGCCCTGCGCATCGACGCCGAGACGGTTGCCTAGCCAGCGCGACAGTTCGCCCAGCAGCAGCACGGACTCGTCGGCCGCCTTGGCGCGCAGATGGAATTTCAGGGCATTCGCCATTTCCGTGCGCAAATGGTCCATCACCACGCCCGCCTGCTTTTCGCCATTGCTGAGGAAGCCGAAGGTGCTGCGCGTCTGTTCCAGGTTGTTCAGCAGGCGCTCGTATTCGCGCGAGCGCACGGCTTCCTTGATTTCGCGGTAACGCTCGGCATTGTTGCCGATCTGCGCCGTCAGGCCGCTACCCGGCGCTTCGATGCGGTCCTTGATCTGCTCCACCAGCGACAGCACGTATTCCAGGCCGCCGAACTCTTTATTATCAAGATAGCCATACAGCTGGTCGCGCACGACCTTCTTGACGTCTTCCAGCACTTCGCGGCGGCGCTTGCTGATGCGGTCTTCCGTCGTGTCGGCCGTGGAATCCTGGTCGCGCACGGCGTCGCGTTCCAGGTGCTTCATGGCATCGCGCACCTGCGCCGGCCATTCGCTGCGGTCGAAACCCGTGCGGATATCGTTGATGCGCGTGTTGACGCGGTTTTCCACGCCGGCCAGCAAATGGCCGTGGCGGTCTTCCAGCAATTCGTCGACGATGCGGAAATCGATGAAGTCGCCGCTGGAACGCTTCAGCTCGATGCTCTTGTCGGAAAACTCGGGGAAATCGCTGAAGGGCGTGCCCTTCAGGAACATATTGGCGGCAAGGAAATTATCGCGCTGCGTATCCGTGGCGCGGTTGGCGCCCGCATCCATGCCGCCCACGCCAAAGAACGCTTGCAGCATGGCGCCGGCCCAGCGGTGGGCCCGCTCGTCGCGCGCCGCTTCCTGGCGCGTATCGAGCACAGCCATGCCGAACGAGGAAAAGCGCTTCGAGAAATACAGGCGCATGTCGCCGAAGCGATCTTGCGGCACGGGCGCGTTGTACAGCGAGTTCTTGTGCTGCGCCTGGTTGACGGCGATCGAGCGCTTGGCGCGCGCGAAGTCGGCCGAGGCGAAATCCTCGAACAGTGAATCGGCCACCATGTGGTAGACGTCGCTGACATCCTTGGTGTGCTGCTGGGCAAGATTGCCCGAATCGATCAGGTACACCTCGCTGTACGGCTCGCGCGTCAGTTCCGGACGGTCATACGCATCCCAGCGGCCCACGTAGCCCTTGTTGCCCATCATGGCCGATTCCAGCTCCATCAGCGCCGCATAGCCGTTGGCCTCGACCCTGTCCTTGTTGGCCTTGGTGTAGCCGGTCGGCAGGAACAGCATCAGCTCGACGTCGGCCGCGCCCACTTCGCTGCGCGCCAGCCAGCGCGCCAGCAAGCCCATGTCGAGGAAGGAACCGGAACCCGTGCCGCCCGCCACGGAACCGACGATGACGATACGGAAACGGTTCGTTTCCATGCGCAAGCCCAGTTCAGCCAGCTGGCGCTCGTGCGACAGGCCCGCCTTCAAGGCTTTCAGCTTCAAGCGGATCTTGTCGCGGATCTTGGCATATTTATCGAAGAAATACAGGCGCGACACGGCACGGATCTGCCCGGCGCCGCTGCTCATGTCGAAACGCAATTCGCGGATCCTCTGCGGCGTCAGCGGTAGCCATTCCTTGATGTGCGGATATTTTTCCAAGGAATCTTCATCACGGCTGTACTTGTCCATGTCGAACGATTCGACCACCTTGTCATCGTCCGTGAACTTCACCTGGTCGAACTGCAAGTCCTTCGCCTGCGACTCGCCGCTCTCGATCACGGCGCCATTGTCCAGGTCGAAATGGATGAATTGCGCGATGGGAAAGTCGCTCAGCCCCTCGATGCGCGTGCGGTTGCCTGCGCCACCCCACAGGGTGTTGAGGATGCGCCGGCGCACGCGCATCAGCACCTGCATGCCCGTGCCGCCGATGCCGATGAACAGGGTCGGGCGCAGTTCGATGATCTTGTCCTGCTTGCGCTCGCTGGCGCCGCCGGTGATGGTTTGGTTCAGGTTCTCTGCCATGGTGATTCCTTCGATGATGCGTGCAACGGCGTGTTCTTAGCGGCGGCTGGAAGTAAAGGTCAACAACAGTGCAACGAGGCCCACCAGCACCAGCGGGCCCATGAACAATGGCGCAAGGAATTTATGCGCGTTCACGGCGGCCAGCACGACACCCGTCGCCAGGCTGGCCAGGAAGATGAACAGCCACCAGCCCGAGGCATTGGCCTTGTTCGGCGGCACGCGCTTGGCCACCAGGCCATTCGCGTAGGCATTCTTGGCAAAGAAAAAGGCGATAAACAGCAGCAACAGCACCACGCCGCCGACCAGGGTGTCGCGCGACGAGGTATCGGTCGTCCCGGCCGCATCGAACGCGGGCGCCGGTTCGGTGGTGGCCGTGGTGGTGGCTGCGCTGGCCGCGGGTGCGTCGGCGGCGGGTGGCGCCGAGGCCGGAGCCGTTACCGGGACCGGCAAAGTAAAACCTGCGTTGTCTTTTGGAGTGTCTTGCGCCATGGTATGCCTCTGTTGAATGGAAGGAATTTTTAAGGAATGCTGGTTCAGGCCAGGCTCAAGGTATGGCCTTCGGCCACGCGCACGACGGCCGGCTTGCCCAGGCCACGCTTGAGTTCGCCAATGTCGCGGCCGTCATCATCGCGGATCTGTACACTCTTGAATGGTTTTAACAACACTTGCCGCTGCACGCCGTCGGCCATCACCTTGTAGCGCGTGGCGCGCGTGCCCAGCAAACCCAGCGCCAGCAGCCCCAGCACGAGCGCCAGGACGCCGCCCAGTATCACCAGCACGGGCAGCAGCGGATACTGGATGCGCACCAGCAACGGTATCGTCGCCTGCGACGCGCGCACGCTGTCGGGCGGCGTAAACATGCCAGAGATCGGGTCGCCAGGGAACAGTTCCTGCAAATCCTTGCCAAAGCTGGACGCCAGCGCCAGCCGCTGTTCCGACAGGCCCACCTGCGCCTGCATCGGCAGCAGCACCTGCTTGCCCATGGCGGCGATCGCCTGCGCCGACCACGGCGACGGGATCTGCGCCATCGGCAGCGCAAACTGTACCTGCACGGACTGGCTGGCGCCCGGCTGCAACTGGCGGATTTGATCCGGCGCAACGCGCAGGGGCGCATGCCGGCCGGCCAGGCTGGCGTGCACTTTGGCGCTGTCGATCACGTACGGGAAAAACATGTTTTGCAGGGACGCCTGCAACACCACTTGCGGCACCAGGTTCGCCGCATCGACGTCGAGCACGATGGTGCGCCCGTCGCGGCCCAGGCTGGCTTGTACATTGGCGCTGTTCTTGACGGACTGGGGCACGATGCGCACGGCATCCTGGTCCACCGGTTTCAGGCGCGCGGGCGGGCGCGTCAGCACTTGCGACAAGCGCCCTTCGGCCAGGATGCGGGTCAAAGCCTCGGACGCCGGCTGGCCGTAGGCAAGCGCATACACCATCAAGCCCTTGGCGCTGTACAGCTTGCCCTGTACGGGCATGCGCAGCGGAAACACCACCGTCTTGGTAATCGACGGTTCCAGGTGCAGCAAGCGGTAAAAGTCGCGGTTGCGCTCGGCCGTCTGGCTGTCGTTGTTCGGGCTGTTCTTGTTATTGGTAAAGATCCACACGATGCCGGACGCGGACTGGAACGGGCCCGTGATGGTTTTCGTGACGGCTTCCTGGAAATCCGTGTCGGCCAGCGCGCCGCCGGCGCTCTTGCGCGCCAGGCCGAGATGGGCCAGCTGGCCCGCCACGCCGGCGCCGCCCTGTCCCTGCCCGATCAGTGCAGGCGACACATTGCTGCCGCTGCTCTGGCTGAATGCCAGCGTGTAGACCTTGTCGGACGGGCTGGTGGCGGCCTGCGCCACGGCGCCCACCAGGGCTTTCAGTTGCGAGTGTTCATCCGTATAAAACGGCTCCATCCAGCCCGAGTTTTGCACAAGAAACGCTTGCTGGATGCCGGCTGCCTGCACGCCGGCGGCACTGAGCAAGGCGGCGCAGGCCGCAATCAGGACGCGCGCTTTCATGCCTGCAAGGCCCAGCCATCGATGCGCGACAGCAGCGGGTGATACGCCCAGCCATCGATGCGCGACAGCAGCGGGTGATACGCCCACAGCGTGCCTTCATGCACAAACAGGCGCACGCGCCACGGCTCGCTGACGGTAAAGGTATGAAACACGGTTTCACGCAACTCGTCGTCCTGCACCAGCTGGGCCGCCAGGCGCTCGTTCGAGCGCAGCACGCTCGACAGGCCGGCGCTGGTGGCGAACTTCACGCCGAAGACGCTGTTGCCAGCATTCGATTCGAGCAGCGGCATGACAGCCTGATTCTTGCCGCCATCGTCGCCGTGTTCCGGCTCGTCCCACGGCGCCGTTTTCAGCTTGGTGGCGAAGCGGTAATTGAAGCTGCCCGAACACAGGCGCGGCGCCAGCGCATCGGCCTTCTCGACCTGGCCACCGAGTTTCACGTAGACATAGGTGCCACGGCTACGCTCGAAGCACAGCTGCCACAGGCCGCCATCGCGCGACACATACGGACTGCCGAATTCGAAATGCGGCACCAGTCCTTCGGGCCAGGGAGTGAACGAGGCGGCCACGTTGCCGTCCGGCTGCAGCTGCAGGCGCAGCTGGCCATTGGCGCAGGGCCACACGACCATGCGGTTGTAGGCGACAGGCGCGCTGACGGTACCCAGTTCAAGCACGCCGTCGAGCAGCACGTCGCTGCCCGGCTTTTGTTGCGCGTCAAGGTTGACGAAGCGGATACGGCCATCGTCGTCGCGCAGCGGCGCCCACAGGCGGTTCTGGAACCAGACGGGCGCGGCCGCGCACGGCGCGCCGCCCACGTGCTCGACCACATAAGTGAGCGAAGGCACGTCGGGACGGATGCAGGCCAGGCCATGGCTGGTCGGCAAGACCAGCACGCTATTGAACTGCGGCACCAGCTCGGCGCGCCAGGCGCCATGGGCCAGATCCGATTCGGCCAGCAAGCTGCCGGAGTCGGGGTCCAGCGCCAGCCAGCGTTTCGAGGCGGGCAGCCAGGCGTGCAAGACGGCCTTGCGCGGGTCGAGCGCCAGCAGCGCAGGCGCGCTGGTGCCGAACTGGGCGGAAAAGAATTCGTATTCACCGGGCGGCGGCATGGGCAGCGAGGCGTCGGCCTGCGCATGCTCTTCGCGCGCGCGCTGGTCGGCCAGCTTCAGGGGGACGCTGGCCTGGCGCAAGCCGGCCGGGCCGGTCGGCGGCATGTCGCTGACGGGATGAGCGCCGTAGGGCGGCACCCAGGGCGGCGTGGCGGCCGTGTCGGGCGGCACTTGCAAGGCCGTGCCCGAGGCGGGGTCGAACGAGAATTCGGGCGGAAACTGCCGCACGGGCGCACCGGCGGCACCGGGCAGGCGCCGCGCGAGCATCAGCTTGCCGATATCGGCATGGCTCACCAAGGGCGAGACATTCTGGCCGTCCGCGCTGCGCTGCATGCTCCACGCGCCATCGTCATCCACGTACCAGACGCCGGAGGGCAGTGGCCAATCCCCAGAAGTTTTATGATCCATTTATTTTCTATGACAAGCAATGCATTCAGACGGTGTAACGTGCTGGGGCTGACGAAACGAAGTCGCAGCCCTGGCAGTTCTCATAGTAACGTCTTTTTATCTGTATGGAAACATTGACGACGTTCCTCAGCCCTGCTGCGTCCGCACTTTCGTCAACAGCTTGGTGGTCGAGCGGTCGTGCTCGAAATCGATGGCCACGGCCTGGCCGCCATACGCCAGCACCGCCTTGCCTTCCGGAATGGCCGCCATGTCGTAGTCGCCGCCCTTGGCATAGATTTCCGGTTCGATGTCCTGCACCACTTCCAGGGCGCTGTCTTCCGAGAACGGCACCACCAGGCTCACCGCTTCGAGCGCGGCCAGCACGGCCATGCGGTCTTCGCAGCTGTTCAGCGGACGGTCGTCGCCCTTGCCCAGGCGTTTCACTGAGGCATCGGTATTCACGGCAACGATCAGCGAGGCGCCCAGCGCGCGCGCTTGCGCCAGATAGGTCACGTGGCCGCGGTGCAGGATGTCGAACACGCCGTTCGTCACCACCACCGGTTTCGGCAGCGCCGCGGCGCGGGCGCGCAACTCGTCACGGCCGCACAGTTTGTTTTCAAAATCAGGCATGGTTATCTCTTGTAGTGTTAAATAGGGTCACGACACGGTCACGCTCAGGCGTGGCTATCGCCTTGAATGCCGTCGGCATCCCGGCGCCAGGGGTCGATCAAGGCCAGAATGGCCGGTTCCAGACCCTCTTCCGCAATGCGATCTTGCCGGTGATAAATCATCAGCGCATACACGCCGGCCAGGCGGCTGACGGGCGGCGACAGCGCAGTTCATTGCCGTGCGCCGGTTGTCCGGCACGCCAGTGTGATTGCCGCTTCCAGCGCCTGCATCTGCAGTTCCATCGCCCTCTCCTTCCGCCGCCCGCCCCCGCATTATAGGGGGCGATCCGCTACAATACGCCATCGGCGCCACAGTTTCACGTTTGCGCCACCTTTCATTCATTGCAAGTAAGCACTTCCTGTGTTTCAATCAACCTATGACACTGACTGAACTGAAATATATCGTTGCAGTCGCGCGAGCGAAGCACTTCGGCCATGCCGCCGAAGCTTGCTTCGTTGCCCAGCCCACCCTGTCAGTGGCCATCAAGAAACTCGAAGACGAATTGGGCGTGGTCCTGTTCGAACGGGGCGGCGCGGAAATCTCCGTCACGCCACTGGGCGCGCAGATCATCGCGCAAGCCGAGCGCGTGCTGGAACAGACGGCCGCCATCAAGGAACTCGCCAAGCAAAACAAGGATCCGCTGGCCGGCCCCCTGCGCCTGGGCGTGATCTACACGATCGGCCCCTACCTGCTGCCGCCCCTGGTCAAGGCCATGATAGACCAGGTACCGCAGATGCCTTTGATTTTGCAGGAAAACTTCACGGTTCGCCTGCTCGAATTGCTGCGCCAGGGCGAACTGGACGTGGCCATCATGGCCTTGCCCCTGCCCGAACACGGCATGGCCATGCAGGAACTGTATGACGAACCGTTCGTCGTCGCCATGCCGCGCCAGCATCCGTGGACGGCGCGTGACAAAATCGCCGCGCAAGACTTGAAATCGGAAACCATGCTGCTGCTGGGCAATGGCCACTGTTTCCGCGACCAGGTGCTGGAAGTGTGCCCCGAAATGGCGCGTTTTTCCTCGCCCGGCAACGGCATGCAGCGCACGTTCGAGGGTTCCTCGCTGGAAACCATCCGCCACATGGTGGCCAGCGGCATCGGCCTGACGGTCTTGCCGCGCGCCTCCGTGACCAATATGCACGCCACCGACGGCATGCTCGAATACCGGCCGTTCGCCGCCCCCGTGCCATCGCGCAGGGTGGTGATGCTGTGGCGAAAGAGTTTTACGCGCAAGGCCGCCATCGACGCCCTGTGCGCGGCCATCGCCAGCTGCAACCTGCCTGGCATTACGCCGCTCTGCGACGACGAAGACTAGCGCCCCAGGCGCAAAATAGTACATTTACATACTATTTGCGATAATCGACCTTTCTCTTCAACAAGATCGAGTCTTCCATGAACAAGCTGGCGCTGTATTTCCGCCTGATACGGCTGGACAAGCCTATCGGTACCGTATTGCTGCTGTGGCCTACCCTGTGCGCGCTGTGGCTGGCGCAGCAGGGCGTGCCGGACTGGCGGCTGCTGCTCATCTTTACCCTCGGCACTTTCCTGATGCGCTCGGCAGGCTGCGCCATCAACGACTACGCCGACCAGGATATCGACAAATTCGTCAAGCGCACGGCGGACCGCCCCATCACCAGCGGTCGCATCAGCGGCAAGGAAGCGCTGGCCGTGGCCGGCGTGCTCACCGTGCTGGCCTTCTGCCTGATCCTGCCCCTGAATGCCCTGACCAAGCAGCTGTCCGTGGCCGCCGTCATCATCGCCGCCACCTATCCCTATTTCAAGCGCTTCTTTGCGATTCCGCAAGCGTATCTGGGCATCGCCTTCGGCTTCGGCATTCCCATGGGCTTTGCCGCCATCACGAATGCCGTGCCCGTCGTCGCCTGGCTGCTACTACTGGGCAATGTCTTCTGGGCCGTGGCCTACGATACGGAATACGCGATGGTCGACCGCGACGACGATTTGAAGATCGGCATCAAGACCTCGGCCATTACCTTCGGCCGCTACGACGTGGCCATCGTCATGGCCTGCTATGCCGTTTTCCTGCTGCTGTGGCTGGCATGCGGCTGGTACCTGGGCCTGCGTTACTGGTTCGTCGCGGGCCTGGTCGTTGCGGCAGGCTGCGCCGTTTACCACTACACCCTGATCCGCGCACGCGAGCGTATGCCGTGTTTTGCGGCATTCCGGCATAATAACTGGCTAGGAGCAGCGGTGTTCGCGGGCGTGGTACTGGACTTTGCTTTCCGTTAAGCAATCATCGTTGCGCCCCAGCAGCCCTTGAGGCGGCGCAAGACTAGCCTGTCCGCTGCTGCCTACACTGGTATTTCACTGTGCAGTTTCACTTCCATGAGGTAATACATGAGCTCGATACATACCGGAAAATCCAGCAGCGACAGCATCCTCGCCGACGCCGACAAGGCCCGCGACAAACTGGTCGGCGACCTGAAAACCGTCATCAATGAAGCGGAAGGCTGGCTCGATGGCGCCAAGGATCAGACGGGCGAGAGTGTCAAAGCCGTCAAGGACAAGTTCATCGCCACCCTGGAAACGGCCAAGAAAGACTTGATCAAGCTGGAAGAAGACTTGCTCGAACGTACCAAGAAGGCGGCCAAGGCCACCGACGAATACGTGCAGGACAATCCCTGGAAAGCCGTGGGCGCGGGCGCCGTCGTCGGCGTGCTGTTCGGCCTGCTGCTCTCCTCGTCACGCCGCTAGATAGTAACGACGCAGCACCGACGGCATAGGCCGTCTCCTGACGCGAAAGGCAGCATATGGCTATCGTGCACCATGTCGCCCAAGTCGCAGCGACCCTCGCCGCCATCGTCCAGACCCGTCTGGCCCTGGCGGCCGTGGAAGTGGAAGAAGAGTCGCTGCGCTTCCTGTCCTATCTGGCACTGGCCATGCTGGCACTGCTGTGCCTGTTTGTCGGCCTCGTGTTGATCGTGTTCCTCGTCATCGTGCTGTTCTGGGATACGCACCGCATCGCCGCCATCGCCATCACGGCCGCTGTCTTCATCGGCGCCGCCATCGCCACCCTGCTGGGCGTGCGCGCCAGCTTCCGCAGCAAGCCGAAACTGCTGTCCTTCACACTTTCCGAACTGAACAAAGACCTGGACGAGCTGCAACTGCTGGCCCGCCGGGGAGCGGAGCGGCCATGACCACGCATCCCACCAAGTTATCGCATGTGCACACGGCCGCCAGCCTGGCGCAGCGGCGCGACGCGCTGCTGGCCGAATGCGCGCTGCAGCGCCTGGCCCTGGGCGTGCAGACGCGCCAGTTACTGGAACCTTTGACGGGCGGCAATCTGCGCCACACCCTGGCCACGCGTTTTAGAATTCCCCTGATGCTAGGGGGCGCCGTGCTGGGCCTGCTGCTCGTACGTCCGCGCCGCGTCCTGCCGCTGCTGCGGGCCAGCGGCGCGCTGCTCAAGCACGCGACGGCCGCCATCCCCGTCGCGCTGGCGCTGGCGCAGCGTTTCAGCAAGAAAGATGCACCGCCTTAAAATATTTGTACCTGGCTGCATCCAAATGGCAGGCTCGTGCGTAGTAATGGTATCAACCAGCCGGTTGAGCCAACTACCAGGAGTTCGCCATGCTTGCCTTCACCGCCCCACGCCATACCGCCCCGTCGCTCACCGTGCTGTGCGCCGCCCTGCTCCTGGCCGCCTGTGCTCCCATGAGCGCCCGCTATTCGCAGGAACAATTGCCGAACGCCGTCAAGGTACCCGATGGCCATCAAGTCGCCATGCAAACGGTGGGCGTGGGCAAGATCGCCTACGAATGCAAGGCGAAAAAGGATATGACGGGCCATGAATGGGTCTTCGTGGGACCGGACGCGGCCCTGAACGACCGCGGCGGCATGCAGGTCGGCACGTATGTGGGACCGCCTGCCACCTGGGCCAGCCGGGATGGATCGAAAGTGACGGCGACGCAAGTGGCCGTGGCGCCGGCCGGCGCGGGCAATATTCCGTATCAGCTGGTGAAAGCCAATCCGGCCACGGGCAGCGGCGCCATGCAGGGCGTCAGCTACATCCAGCGCGTGGCCACCAGCGGCGGCGTGGCGCCAAGCAGCCCCTGCGGCATGGAGAGCGTTGGCGCCAAGCAATGGGTGCCCTACCAGGCCGACTACATCTTCTGGAAAGCTGCATAACAACAATAAATTGATGGTTGGCAAGAACTTTTCTGACCTATACTTGGCATGAAAAACTTGCTAACCGTTCACTCTTGACGATTGCGCCAACCTTGCCAGCCCAAGCCGCCCCTTACGATTACGATGCCGCCCTGCGCGCCTGCGCGCGGGGCGAGCAGCAGGCATTGCACGGCCTGTACCAGCAGGAAAGCCGCTACCTGCTGGGCGTGGCCCTGCGCATCGTGCGCCAGCGGGCCCTGGCTGAAGACGTGCTGCACGACGCCTTCATGAACATCTGGCGCCGCGCCGGCAGTTTCGACGCCACGCGCGGCAGCGGCAAGGGCTGGATCTATGTGGTGGTGCGGCACCAGGCGCTGAACGTGGCGCGCGCCCGCGCCCATGAAGTATCGGCCGACGAGGATGCCGTGGAAACCCTGCTGCACCAACGCCACGGCGATGACGCCGGCGATGCCTACGCCCTTCAGGCGAACATGGGCAAGCTGCACGATTGCCTCGGCCACCTGGACGAGCCCAAACGCAACAGCATCCTGTACGCCTACGTCGATGGCTGTTCCCATAGTGAAATCGCGCAGCGCCTGCAAGCGCCGCTGGGAACCGTCAAGGCCTGGGTCAAGCGTGGCCTGGCCGCCTTGCGGGAGTGCATGGGATGAACAACCACGGGGAAGAGGAACTGCAGCGGCTGGCCAGCGAATATGTGCTGGGCACATTGGAACTGGCCGAGCGCGCGGAAGTGGAACAGCGCTTGCCGCGCGACGCCGCCCTACGCGACGCCGTTGCTGCCTGGGAACAGCGCTTGCTGCCATTGACCACCCTGGCGCCACCCGTGCAGCCATCGGCCCAGCTGTGGCCGCGCATCAGCACCAGCCTGTTTACGCCCAAAACCGTGCGGCAGGCGGGCGGCTGGCAGGCGTGGTGGAACAGCCTGGCCTTCTGGCGGGTGCTGGCTGGCGGCGGCTTGGCGGCCACGGCCGCGCTGGCCGTGCTCGTTGCCGTACAACTGCAAGCGCCAGGCGGACCCGGCTACCTGGTGGTGCTGGTGGCGCCGCAGGATAAATCGCCGGGCTGGGTCGTGCAAGCGGGCGGGCGCGGCGGCAAGAACCGCGACCTGAGCCTGATCCCGCTGGGGCCGACGGCCGTGCCGCAGCAAAAAGCCCTGCAATTCTGGACCAAGGGCAAGGACTGGGGCGCGCCCGTCTCGCTGGGTCTGGTCAAGCCGGGGCAAAGCCTCAAGCTGACCCTGGACAAGCTGCCGCCGCTGCAACCCGATCAACTGTTTGAAATCACGCTGGAGCCAGAGACCGGCTCGCCCACGGGCAGGCCGACGGGACCGATTTTATACATCGGCCGCGCCGTCAAGGTCATCTGATTACTTCGACAGCTCGTCCCCCATCTCGCGCCCCCGTTGCGCGGCCGCCTTGATGCCCTTGACGATGGCCGCCTTCACGCCGCTCTCTTCCATGCTGGTCAAGGCAGCATACGTGGTGCCGCCCTTCGACGTGACGCGCTCGCGCAGCAGCGACACGGGTTCGCTGGAATTGGCCGCCAGCTGCGCCGCGCCCGTAAACGTGGCGATCGCCAGCTGCGTGCCCTGCTCCGGCGTCAAGCCCAGCTCGGCGGCGGCCTGCTGCATCGCTTCGATAAAGTAAAACACGTAGGCGGGACCGCTGCCGGACACGGCCGTCACAGGGTCGATCTTCGCTTCGTCATCGAGCCAGACCGTCTGGCCGACGGCGCGCAGGATGGCGTCCGCCGTCTTTTTCTGCTCTTCGCTGACGCCGCCGCTGGCCACCATGCCCGTGATGCCCATGCCGATCAGGGCCGGCGTGTTCGGCATGCAGCGCACGATGGCGGGATAGTCACCGAGCCAGCGCGACAGGTCTTGCGCGCGGATGCCGGCCGCGATCGACAGGATCAATGGCGCCCGTTCCCCGTCGAGGAAGGGCAGCAATTGCGCCGCCACCTCGCGCATGCTTTGCGGCTTGACGGCCAGCACGATCACGTCGACGCCGCGCAGCGCGTCGCCGGCCGCTGGTGCCGTGGTGACGCCGAATTGCGCCTGCAGTTTTTCCAGCGCCGGCGCGTGCGGGTCGATCACGTGGATATTGCCGCCCAGGGTCAGCTTGCCCGCCAGGCCGGCGATCAGGGCCGCGGCCATGTTGCCGCCGCCGACGAAGGCGATATTCAATTCTGTCGTCATGCTTGTTCTCTCTTCATCAGGAATAGTTGCGGGAACCGAAGATGGCGCTGCCCACGCGCACGATGGTGGCGCCTTCCAGCACGGCGGCGCGCAAGTCGGCCGACATGCCCATCGACAGGGTGTCGAGCGTCAGGCCTTCGGCCTTCAATTGTTCGTACAGCGCGCGCAATTGCGCAAAGGCAGCGCGCTGAAGGTGGACATCCGTTTCCGGTTCGGGAATGGCCATCAGGCCGCGCAAACGCAGGCGGGGCAATTGCGCCACGGCGCGCGCCAGCGCAGGCAGCTCTGCCGGTGTCACGCCGCTCTTGCTCGCTTCGCCGCTGATATTGACTTGCAGGCAGATATTCAGGTCCGGCAAGCCGGCCGGGCGCTGCTCGGACAGGCGCACGGCGATCTTTTCCCGTTCCACCGTGTGCACCCAGTCAAAATGTTCGGCGATGGGGCGCGTCTTGTTGCTCTGGATGGGGCCGATGAAGTGCCAGACGGGTGCGCCTTGCGGCAGCGCAAGCTGGACGGCGGCGATCTTGTCGAGCGCTTCTTGCAGGTAGTTTTCGCCAAACGCCGTCTGGCCCGCGCGCATGGCTTCCAGCACGGCATCCGCGCCGAAGGTCTTCGAGACGGCCAGCAGGGTCACGTCACCAGGCGCGCGCTGCGCCTCCAGGGCGGCCTGCGCAATACTGTCGCGCACGGCTTGCAAGTTCTGTTCGATTGTGGACATAATCATTTTCTAGTGTATAGGGGCGGCGGCACAGTGCGCCAGCCCATCAATGCAGGCACAGGGATTATAAATGGACATCTCCGAACTACTCGCTTTCTCCGTCAGCAACAAGGCTTCCGACCTGCACCTGTCTTCCGGCCTGCCGCCGATGATACGCGTCCATGGCGACGTGCGCCGCCTGAACGTGGCCCCGCTCGAGCACAAGGAAGTGCACGGCATGATCTACGACATCATGAACGACAGCCAGCGCAAGGCGTATGAAGAAGCGCTGGAATGCGATTTCTCGTTCGAGATTCCCGGCCTGGCCCGCTTCCGCGTCAACGCCTACAACCAGGAACGCGGTGCCTCGGCCGTGCTGCGCACGATTCCGTCGAAGGTGCTGACGCTGGAAGAGCTGAACGCGCCGCGCATCTTCGGCGAGCTGGCCATGCGCCCGCGCGGACTCGTGCTGGTGACGGGTCCGACGGGTTCGGGCAAGTCGACCACCCTGGCGGCCATGGTGAACCACGTCAACGAGCGCCTGAACCACCATATATTGACCATCGAAGACCCGATCGAGTTCGTGCATGAACCGAAGAAATGCCTGATCAACCAGCGCGAAGTCGGTTCGCACACGCATTCGTTCAGCAACGCGCTGCGCTCGGCCCTGCGCGAAGATCCTGACGTGATTTTAGTGGGCGAACTGCGCGACCTGGAAACCATCCGCCTGGCGCTGACGGCGGCCGAGACAGGCCACCTGGTGTTCGGCACCCTGCACACCTCGTCGGCGGCGAAATCGATCGACCGCATCATCGACGTCTTCCCCGCCGAGGAAAAGGAAATGGTGCGGGCCATGCTGTCTGAATCCTTGCAAGCCGTCATTTCGCAGAACTTGCTCAAAACCAAGGATGGCGCGGGCCGCGTGGCCGCGCATGAAATCATGCTGGCCACGCCGGCCGTGCGCAACCTGATCCGCGAAGCGAAAGTGGCGCAGATGTATTCGGCCATCCAGACGGGCAGCAATGTCGGCATGCAGACGCTGGACCAGTGCCTCTCCGACCTGGTGCGGCGCGGCACGATCTCGGCGGAAACGGCCCGCTCGGCCGCCAAGGCCCCTGAAAACTTCCCCGAATAAGCCATGCAGACGACGCACGAACACTATGGCGCCATGCACGCGCTGCTGGCGCAGATGCGCGCACAAGGCGGCTCCGACCTGTTCATCACGGCCGGCTTTCCCGCCGCCATCAAGCTCGACGGCAAGCTGACGCCGCTGGCGGGCGGCGCGCTCACCGCGCAGCAGGCGGCCGGCTACGTGCGCGCCGTCATGAACGAGCGCCAGGCGGCCGAGTTCGAGTCCAGCCGCGAAGCCAATTTCGCCATCAGCCCGGAAGGACTCGGGCGCTTCCGCGTGTCCGCCTTCGTGCAGATGGGCCAGGCAGGCATGGTCTTGCGATTGATCAATACCGCCATCCCCACCCTGGAGGGACTCGGTTTACCCGCCATCCTGCAAGACATCGTGATGAGCAAGCGGGGCCTCGTCATCATGGTGGGCGCCACGGGCTGCGGCAAGTCGACCACCCTGGCGGCCATGGTGGGCCACCGCAACGCGCACAGCCATGGCCACATCATCACCATCGAAGACCCCGTGGAATTCATCCATCCGCACGGCAACTGCATCGTCACCCAGCGCGAAGTGGGCGTCGATACGGACGACTGGGGCACGGCCCTGAAAAACACCCTGCGCCAGGCGCCCGACGTGATACAGATCGGCGAAATCCGCGACCGCGACACCATGGACCACGCCATCGCATTCGCCGAGACGGGCCATCTGTGCCTGGCGACCTTGCACGCGAACAACGCCAACCAGGCGCTGGACCGCATCATCAATTTCTTCCCCGAAGAGCGGCGCCAGCAGTTGCTGATGGACCTGTCGCTGAATTTGAAGGGCATGATTTCGCAGCGGCTGATCCCCAACAAGGAAGGCGGCGGGCGCAAGGCGGCGCTGGAAATCCTGCTCAATTCGCCGCTGATGAGCGACCTGATCTTCAAGGGCCAGGTCCACGAGATCAAGGAACTGATGAAGAAATCGCGCGAGCATGGCATGCAAACCTTCGACCAGGCCCTGTTCGACCTGCATGAAGCGGGCGCCATCAGCCATGAAGACGCGCTGCGCAATGCGGACTCCGTCAACGACCTGCGGCTGGCGATCAAACTCAAGGGCGCTACGGCGTCGGAACCGCCCCCGCAAACGGGCGCCACCACACTGGGACTCCTCTGACATGACCAGCATCCACGATTTCCAGGCCGAGGCGCTGGACGGCACGCCGATCGATCTGGCGCGCTACAAAGGCAAGGTACTGCTGATCGTCAATACCGCCAGCGCCTGCGGTTTCACGCCGCAATACCGGGGGCTCGAAGCGCTGTACCGCGAATTTCACGATCAGGGCCTGGTCGTGCTGGGTTTTCCCTGCAATCAATTTCGCCAGCAGGAACCGGGCTCGAATGGGGAAATTGGCACCTTTTGCGAAAAAAACTTCGGCGTCACCTTTCCCCTGTTTGCCAAGGTCGATGTAAATGGCCCGCATGCCCATCCCCTGTTTGCGCAATTAAAGCAGGCGGCGCCCGGCATCTTGGGCACGCAGTCGATCAAATGGAATTTCACCAAGTTTTTGGTGCGCAAGGATGGCAGCGTATTTCGCCGCTACGCGACGGCCAGCAAACCGGCCAGCCTGGCGGCCGACATACGGAAATTGCTACAGGAATAGCGCTTCGATGGCTTGATTTAAGACAACAAACGTTGAAATCAATCAATCCATATTTATTTCATGCTTGATATCAATATTGTGTTTCAAATAGCAAATATCGGTGATAATGTTGACATAATTATTCGCAGATATCGATCAAAAAACGATGCCAGTCTTTGGGAAAATATTATCGTCATGGATGCGGATGGGCAGTTATTCCCGCCTCTTCATCCCTATTACCTTCCTGATACTCGCCGTTTCCGCCGTTCGCTATCACGCCCTGCTCGGTACGGAAACGGCGCTGGCCAATGCGCGCTACCAGAACGATGCCCGGCAACTCGACCTGTTCCTGGCCAATAGCGTGCTGCCGCTGGCCGTGCACACGGACCGGCATACGATGCACGACAGCGTGCGGCAGGCGTTGCGCAGCGCCCTGCCACTGAACCGCAGCCTCGCCTCCGTGCGCTGGGATACGGCTGGCGGGCATGTCGAAGTGCTGGCCGACAACAAGCTGAGCGACACACTGGCCGCCGGCGTGCCGGCGTGGTTTGCCCGCCTGGCGGGCATGGCGGCCATCCACAGCCGCCTGACGGTGGCGCTGCCGGATGGCGGTGACGGCATCCTCGACCTGCACTATACGCCCGGCCGGCCCCTGGCACAGGTGTGGCAAAGGGTGCGCGAGCAGGCCGTCCTCAGCACCATCAATATCGTCCTCGTCTTCCTCCTGCTGGGCTTGATCCTGGCATCGCACCGCAAGCTGCTGGCGCGGCTCGTGCAAGCGACCGACCGCTTCCGCGATGGCAACTTCGCCGTGCGCCTGGCGGCCGGCGCCACGCCCGAGGCGCAAGCCGTGTCGCAGTCGTTCAACGGCATGGCCGGCGATATCGAAGAACTGCTGACCTCGCTGAAGACCAGCCAGCGCCAGCTGGGCGAACAGCTGAACGAAACCGTGCACATGCAGCAGGCGCTGCAAAAGCTGTCGTGGCAAAACTACAATGACGTGCTGACGGGCTTGCCCAACCGTGCCGCGCTGGCCGCCCGTTTCGAACAGGAACTGTTCCTGGCGCGCGAACGCCAGCGCCTGCTGGCCGTCTGCCTGTTCGACCTCGACCACTTCCAGGCCATCAACGACCGCTACGGCGCCGAAGCGGGCGATGAAATCCTCAAGCAGGTGGCCGGCCGCCTGCACGGCTTTACGGGCCAGGTCCACTACGCGGCGCGCCTGGGCGGCGATGAATTCGTCATGCTGCTGTGCGGCCAGGCCAGCATCGCCAGCATCGAACAGAACATCACCCAATTGATGCAGGACCTGAGCCGCCCCTACCAGTGCGACCAGCAGGCGCTGCATGTGACGGCCAGCGTCGGCATCGCCGTCTACGCGGGCAAGGACCTGAATACGGAAAGCCTGCTGCGCCACGCCGACCACGCCGTCTACCAGGCGAAACTGACGGGGCGCAACCAGTACCACTTCTTCGACACCAACCTCGATGAAGAAGTGCGCACGCACCACAACCAGCGCACGGAAGTGCGCCATGCCCTGATCAACGGCGAACTGCGGCTGTACTACCAGCCCAAGGTCAACATGCGCGCCGGCACGGTGGTGGGCATGGAAGCGCTGCTGCGCTGGCAGCATCCGCGCCGCGGCGTGCTGGCGCCCGCGCAATTCCTGCCGCTGGTGGAACAGACGGATTTGATCATCGACATCGGCGAATGGGTGCTGCGCCAGGCCCTGTGGCAGATGCAGCGCTGGGTGGCTTGCGGCAAGCACTGGGTAGTCAGCGTGAATATCGCGGCGCGCCACTTCCAGCAACCGGACTTCGTCACGCGCCTGGAAACCATCCTCGGCGAATTTCCCGGCGTGCGCGCCAGCATGCTGGAACTGGAAATCCTCGAATCGTCGGCCCTGCACGACATCGAGGACGTGCGCCGCATCATCCGCGCCTGCCAGGCGCTGGGCATCACGTTCGCGCTCGACGATTTCGGCACCGGCTACTCGTCGATGTCGTATTTAAAGCGCCTGCCGGCGAATATCGTCAAGATCGACCAGAGCTTCGTGCGCAATATGCTCAACGACCGCGACGACCTGCATTTGGTGCGCGCCGTCATCGGCCTGGCCCGTTCCTTCAGCTTGACGGTGATTGCCGAAGGCGTGGAAAGCGTCGAGCATGGCGCGCGGCTGATCCAGCTGGGCTGCGACCTGGCGCAAGGCTACGGCATTGCCCGTCCCATGCCGGCCGACGCCGTGCTGGAGTGGGCGAATAACTTCATCCCGGCCCCGCAGTGGCGCATCGCGCAGTACAGCGAAATACCTATTTGACGGGCGCCAAAGCTGAATCAATCAACTCGATCCAGTGCCGCACGGGCGTCTCCGTGCCCGACTGCAGGTGGCTCAGGCAGCCGATATTGGCCGACACGATCATCTCCGGCTCGCACGCTTCCAGGTTCGCCACCTTGTTGTCGCGCAGTTGCTGCGACAGTGCCGGCTGCAGGATCGAATACGTGCCCGCCGAACCGCAGCACAGATGGCTGTCCGCGCACAGGCGCACGTCGACGCCGACGGCGCGCAAGACCTGCTCCACCTTGCCGCGCACCTGCTGGCCATGCTGCAGGGTACATGGCGGGTGATATGCCACTTTTTTGCCGATGCGCCCTCTCAGCAGCGCCACCAGCTCGTTTTCAAACGCCGGCATGATCTCGGACAGATCGCGCGTCAGTGCGGCGATGCGCCGCGCCTTCTCCGCATAGCGGGCGTCGTGCGCCAGCAGGTGGCCGTACTCCTTCACCGTGGCGCCGCAGCCGGACGCCGTCATGACGATGGCTTCGGCGCTGTCCACATACGGCCACCAGGCGTCGATATTGCGGCGCATGTCGTCCAGCGCCGCCTCCTGGTCGTTCAGGTGATGGCGCAGCGCGCCACAGCAGCCGGCCTTCGGCGCATTGACCAGCTGCACGCCAAGCGCGTCGAGCACGCGCGCCGTGGCCGCGTTGATGTTCGGCGACATGGCCGGCTGCACGCAGCCGTCGAGCAGCAGCATGGTGCGCGCATGCTGGCGCGCGGGCCATGCGCCGGCGGCGGCGCCCGGGCGCAATTTGTCCTGCAAGCTTTTCGACAGCAGCGGCCGCAGCGCCTGCCCCGCCTTGTACACGGGCGTAAACAGCCAGCGGCGCGGCAAGGCTTCCTTCAGGGCGAAGCGCAAGGCCCGTTCGCGCAAGGGGCGCTGCACGCGCTGCTCGACGACGTTGCGGCCGATATCGACCAGGCGCCCATACTGCACCCCGGACGGACAGGTCGACTCGCAATTGCGGCAGGTCAGGCAGCGGTCCAGGTGCGTCTGCGTCTTGGCGGTGACGGGCGCGCCTTCGAGCACCTGCTTGATCAGATAAATGCGTCCGCGCGGGCCATCGAGTTCGTCGCCCAGCAGCTGGTAGGTGGGACAGGTGGCCGTGCAAAAGCCGCAATGCACGCAGGCGCGCAGGATGGCTTCGGCTTCGTCGCCTGCCGGCGTATTCTTGATGAAATCGGCGAGATTGGTTTGCATGCGCGCTCAATACATTCTGTGCGGGTTGAAGATGCCGGCCGGGTCGAAAGCCTGCCGCAGGCGCTGGTGGATGGTGGCGCTGGCGGGCGCCAGCGGGTGAAACACGCCCACGGCCTTGTCGCCGCCGCGAAACAGGGTGGCGTGGCCGCCGGTGGCAGCCACGGCCTGGCGGATCTGCCTGGCGCCATCGGCGTCGGCGTCGCCCTCGAGCTTGAGCCAGCGCTGCGCCCCGCCCCACTCGATCAGCTGGCGCCCTTTCAGTATCATGGCGCTGGCGTGCGGCGGCAGCGACAGGCGCCACAGGCTGCCCGCACCCGCGAAGAAAGCGTGCGTCTGCTCGCGCACGGACAGCCAGAAAGCGGCCGCCTCTTCGGCTGCCAGCACCTCGCCTTGCAAGGATTGCAGGGCCGCCGACACGGCCGCCTCGGCGCCGGACAGGCGCACCGTCAGCACGCCGTCATGCCAGCAGCTGGCCGATATCGGCAGCGGCTTGCCCGCCCATTCATTGAGCATGCGCAGGGCGGCAATTTCTGCGCACGGCAAGCGAAAGGTCGCCTCGCGCAGCGGCAAGGGCAGCACCTTCAGCGACACTTCCAGGATCAGGCCCAAAGTGCCCAGGGAACCCGCCAGCAGGCGCGAGACATCGTAGCCCGCCACGTTTTTCATGACTTGCCCACCAAACGCCAGGCGTGCGCCATGGCCATCCATCAGCACGGCGCCCAGCACAAAGTCGCGCAAGGCCCCGGCGCTGGCGCGGCGCGGGCCGGACAGCGCACTGGCGACGACGCCGCCGACCGTGGCTTTCGAGCCGAAATGCGGCGGCTCGAAAGCCAGCATCTGGTTGCGCGCGGCCAGCGCCGCCTCGATCTCGGCGACTGGCGTGCCGCAGCGGGCCGTGATCACCAGCTCCGTCGGTTCATAGTCGATGATGCCGGCATACGCGCGCGTGTCGAGCACCTCGCCGTCGAATTGCTGGCCATACCAGTTTTTCGTGCCGCCGCCGCGCAGGCGCACGGGGCTGCCCGCTGCGCTGGCCGCCAGGATCTGCTGCCTGAATTGTTCCGCTATTGCTTGCAAAGGAGTCTCCGGAAAACTAAAAACGGGGCAGGTTGGCGAACGGCAGGCGCCCCGCCGTCACATGCATCTTGCCGAATTCGGCGCAGCGGTTCAAGGTGGGAATCGCCTTGTCCGGGTTCAGCAACGTGTAGGGATCGAAGGCGCGCTTGACGGCAAAGAAGGCATCGAGTTCGGCGCGCGTAAACTGCACGCACATGGAATTGATCTTTTCCATGCCCACGCCATGCTCGCCCGTGATGGTGCCGCCGACGGCCACGCACAGGGCCAGGATGTCCGCGCCAAACGCTTCGGCGCGCTCGAATTCGCCGGGCTTGTTGGCGTCGAACAGGATCAGCGGATGCAGATTGCCGTCGCCCGCGTGGAACACGTTCGCGCAGCGCAAGCCATGCGTCGTTTCCATGCCGGCGATGCCCGTCAGGACTTCCGCCAGCCTTTTTCGCGGGATGGTGCCGTCCATGCAGTAGTAGTCGGGCGAGATGCGCCCGGCGGCGGGAAAGGCGTTCTTGCGGCCTGACCAGAATTTCATGCGCTCCGCTTCCGACTGCGAGACGGCGATGGCGCTGGCGCCCGCCCCTTCCAGCACGGCCGTCATGCGGGCGATTTCCTCTTCCACTTCCTCGTGCGTGCCGTCCGCTTCGCACAGCAAAATGGCGGCCGCGTCGGTGTCGTAGCCGGCCTTGACGAATGGTTCGACCATGCGCGACGACGTCTGGTCCATCATTTCCAGCCCGGCCGGGATGATGCCGGCGGCAATCACGTTGGCCACCGCATTGCCGCCCGTGACGACGTCGTCAAAGGAGGCCATGATGACACGCGCCGTGGCCGGTTTCGGGATCAGTTTCACGGTCACTTCCGTGACGATGCCCAGCATGCCTTCGGAGCCGATGAAAACGGCCAGCAGGTCGAGGCCGGGCGAGTCCAGGCATTCGCCGCCCAGTTCCAGCACATCGCCATCGATGGTGACGATCCGCACGCGCAGCACATTGTGCACGGTCAGTCCGTATTTCAGGCAATGCACGCCGCCCGAGTTTTCCGCCACGTTGCCGCCGATGCTGCAGGCGATCTGCGACGAGGGGTCGGGCGCGTAGTACAGTGCGTAGGGCGCCGCCGCTTCGGAAATGGCCAGGTTGCGCACGCCCGGCTGCACCACGGCCGTGCGCGCATACGCATCGAGGCGCACGATGCGGTTCAGGCGCGCCGTCGACAGCACCACGCCATCGGCGATGGGCAAGGCGCCGCCCGACAGGCCCGTGCCGGCGCCGCGCGGCACGATCGGCACCTGCAATGCGCGGCAGACGCCGAGGATGGCGATGACCTGTTCTTCCGTGTCCGGCAAGGTCACCACCATCGGCAACTGGCGGTAGGCGGCCAGGCCGTCGCATTCATACGGGTGCGTATCTTCGGCGTCGGACAGCACGCAGCGGGCCGGCAGCACGGCCAGCAGGGCCGCGACGACGGCTTGCTGGCGCGCGGCGGTCAATCCGGATTCAGGGGCGGCATTGAGCATAAGATTGGGGGCAAGAGGCATGGGCGTGCGACGATTGTAAGCACAAAAGTGGCGCGCACCGCATTTTTTGTCCGATTTGCCCGCAAATCCGCGGCCAGGCGCCGCGCAGTGTCGTATGCTGCCCCCATTCTTCTTTACAGGATCGACATCATGGGCAACCGACTTTCGAAAATCGCCACGCGCACGGGCGACAATGGCAGCACCGGCCTGGGCGACGGCAGCCGCACCAGCAAGGACAGCGCCCGCATCCACGCCATGGGCGACGTGGACGAACTCAATTCGAATCTGGGACTGCTGCTGTGCGAAGCCATGCCCGACGCCTTGCGCGAGGAACTGGTGGCCATCCAGCACGACCTGTTCGACCTGGGAGGAGAAATCTGCATCCCCGGCTACCAGCTGATCAAGGAAGAGCACGTGCTGCGCCTCGATGCGCTGCTGGCGAAATACAATGCGGACTTGCCGCCCCTGTCGGAATTCATCCTGCCGGCAGGCTCGCGCGCCGCCTCGCTGGCGCATGTGTGCCGCACCGTGTGCCGCCGCGCCGAGCGCAGCATCGTCGCGCTGGCCAATGCGGAACCACTCCACGAGCATCCGCGCCAGTACGTAAACCGCCTGTCGGACCTGCTGTTCGTGCTGTCGCGCGTACTGAACCGTTTTGCCGGCGGCAGCGACGTGCTGTGGCGGCAGGACCGCACGCGGGGCTGAGACAGCATAGGCGCGGCCAGGCCCGCAAGAACAGGCCGCGCCGCGCGCCTTGCCTATTGATTTACCTGGTCGCAGCGTTGATAGCACATGCTATGAATCTTGGTGCAGGCGCCGGGCGACGTCGGCCGGTTGATCATGCACTGGTCCAGCCCCTCATCGCATTGCGCATAACATTCCGCCTCGCCACCGCCGGCCATCGCGTACGAGGCGCTGACGCCCATGGCGAACAAAAAGAAACCCAGCTTCTTAAACATTGGCACTCCTTTGTAGAAATGACAGACGATGAGCAACATCCATGGCGCGCCGTCTCTTACGCGCCATCCGTGAGTCAGATTTTTTTCAGCGCCGCTTCCAGCGCGCCCGTATTGAAACCCTGGATCTTGCGGTTGCCGATCAACACCACCGGCACGCCGCCGCCACCGAGTTCTTCATGGGCTTTTCTTGCTTCCGGTGATTTCTCGATATCGAGATCGACGAATTCGATCTTGTTTTCCTTGAAGTACGCGCGCGTCTTGGCGCAATAGCCGCACCAGTCCGTGCCGTACAACACCACCTTCGCCTGGGCATTCGGGAAATACGCAGCGTAATTGCCCTCGGTGTAGTTCGGCTTGAGCAAGCCCGGCAACAAGGACAAGCCATAACCGCTGCCCAGGCCGGCGGCCAGGATCAAGCCATACATGGCGATGGTTTTCATTTTCTTTTGCATCATGAAGCCGCCTTGACAACGTTACCTCCAAGCCGGGGCGATTGCCTCACCCCGGCTCACCCTGTTCTCTTAATTCACGCCGCATTCGGCCTTGCATGCATTTAACAATGCCTTGCACGTGTTATTGGAGTGACCAGAATCCATGCAATCCGTAAAGGCGCCATAGCACTCGCGCTGGCAATCGCTCACGCTGGTGCCGGCCGCCCCCACCGAATAGGACGCGCTGACACCGAGGGCGAACAGGAAAAGTGCGATCTTTTTAAACATTTTCTACCTTTCGATTGACGTGGGAAAAGTGTCCTGCCTGTAGTTCCATGCTGTATTACTTTATGGAATTTACATCCAAGGAAATCGAATATAGACCGCACTTATTTTAGAGTCAACGTTTCCTTTCGATAAATTCCCGGTTTGGAAAATATATCGGGCAAGCCCATGAAATGTGGAATTTGGAGAGATTGGCAGGCGTAAAACGTCTATACAATATTGGCGCCGCAAGCAGGAGAGGCCGGTTGCGGGCGCAGCCGGCCGAGCGGTTATACCCCGCCGAAAAAACGCCGCAGCGCGAGGAGCTCAGCGCGCAGCGTTCTCCATGGCCAGCACATGCTCGCGCAGCAAGCCGCGCAGCAACTGCACCTGGGCCACGGCATCGGCCTGCAGCGGCGTCAGGCTGTCGGCAACGCACGGACCAGGCGCGCTGGCATCGGCCGCACCGCGCAGCAAGGCATCGATTTCCCCGCTGACCTCGGCAATCCACCGTTGCAATTCGGGTAGCGCCGGCTCGGCCTGCGGACTCAGACTGATGCGCGCCGTGCTTCCCGCCACGCGGCGCAGCAACGGCAAGGTGCGCAGCGCCGCCAGGCCCACGCCGCTGCTGCGGTCCAGGCGGCGCTCGATGCGCAAGCGCTGCAGCACTTGTTCCGCGTTATTGCTGGCCAGGCCCGCCTCGCGGCGCAGGCGCGCGATGGCGCTATCCCACTTTCCACCGGCCGCCAGCACGGCCAGCAGGTATTTCAGATTGGCCGACACGGCTTTCGCCAGGCGCTGGTCGAGGTCGTCCGCTTCGCGGTCGGGCCACAGGAAAAACGTGGCCAGCAGGGCCAGCACGCAACCGAGCACATTGTTGCCCAGGCGGCTCATCGCATACACCATCTCGCTGGCCGGCGCCGCATAATCGGCCACCAGCACGAAGGCGGGCGTCATGAACAGCACGTGCAGGCTGTAGCTGACGCGGCGCAAGGCCATGGTGGCGACGATCAGGGGAAACACCACCAGCGAGATACCCAGCGGCGTGTAAATGACCAGGCCGATCAGCACGGCCAGTACGGCGCCCAGCACGCTGCCAGCGACCCGCTCGATGCCGCGCGGCCAGGTGGTCGACACGGATGGCTGCAAGATCAATAACGTCGCCATGGTGGCCCAGTAGCCAAACGGAATGTGCAGCGCCTCAACCAGCAGGAAGCCGGCCGTCGTCGCCAGCGACACGCGCGCCGCATGGCGCCAGCTCAGCGACTGCGGCGTGGCGTTGACTTTTGCCGTTTGCCACGCCTGCCCCAGCGCCAGGAAAGCCGCTTCGCGCCACGGCAGCTGCGCCGCGCGCGGCAAGCCCAATTCCATGAAGTCCACATTCAGGCGCAGTGGCAGCAAGGCGCCCAGCGCCGCTTCCAGGCGCCGTCCGCAGCCGGCCAGGCGGCGCTGCAATTCAAGTGGCGGCGTTTCCGGCTGGCGCTGCACGGCTTGCCCCAGGCGGCGCAGCAGCACGGCCATCACTTCCAGGCTGCGCCGCGCGCGCGGGTCCTGGCGCAGGCGCTGCTGCTCGCGCTCGCACGTATGCGTGACGGCGATCAGATAGGCGAAGATGCGCTCGGCGTCGCTGAGCGCCAGCAGCAGGTTGTCGTACAGGGCGCTGCGGCCCGCGCGCGCAGGCGGCACGGCGGCCAGCGCCACCCGCGCCGCTTCCAGCGCCGCGCGCGCCTGCGAACGGTAGCTGGCGCCATGCGCGGCAATGCCCGCCTGCGGCGCGTCATGGCCGAGGAAACGCGCATTGTCGCGCGCGATGCCGGCCAGGCGCGAATACGCGGCGCGGATGGCGCGCCGACTCGGGCCGAACGGGTGGATGCGCCAGACGGTAAAACTGAGCACGGTGGCAAACAGGCAGCCGAACATGTACAGGCCCAGGAAGGGCGCCGTCTGCGTCATCGATTCCAATGGGTGCGTGACCATCACCACACAGGCCGTGGCCGCCAGGATGGCCACCTGCGCCGTGGCCGCGCCCCAGATGCGCGCCAGCGCGCCGGCCCAGGAAAACAGCAGCACGGCGATAGCCGCCACTACCACGCCATGCCCAGCCGCCAGCGCCGTCAGGCCGCCGGCGACCGTCGACAGCAAGCCAAAGCCCAGCATCGAGACGAAGCGCATGCGCCGCGTGCCGGCCGCGTCGGCCAGGCAGGTCCAGAAGGCGCCGATGGCGGCCCAGGAAAAATCGGGGTGGTCGAACAGCAGGCCCAGCAGCAGCATGGCACTCGATGCGCAGGCGGCCCGCAAGCCTTCGGACAGATTCGTTTCGTCGATGGCCAGGCTGACCATCCACAGGGGACGGCGCTGCGCCAGGGTGTCGGTATAGGCGTGCATGCCCGTCAGCCAGCGGCCAGCCAGTGCGCGCGAACGGCGGTGAAGTTTCCTGAAATGCAAGTTTTACTTTGAAAGGGTATCAAAGCGTCATCGTAGCATTCCCCGGCGAAAAATGTTGCAGTGCAGCGTAAAATCCCACTGGACGAAAAAAAACGGCACCGCAGTGCCGCTTTTCCGGATGCAGGCAAACTTAGCTGACGGCGGCCAGGCGCGGCTGGGTGCCGCCAAACCGCTGCTCGATCGAGGCGGCGATGCCGGCAGCGTCCAGGCCCACGCTCTTCAGCAACTGTACGGGGTCGCCATGGTCGATGAAGACGTCTGGCAAGCCCAGCATCAAAATCGGCTTGACGATGCCTTCTGCCGCCAGCGCTTCGGCCACGGCCGAGCCGGCACCGCCCATGATGCAGCCCTCTTCCACCGTCACCAGGTAATCGTGTTCTGCGGCAAGCTGTTTCACCAGCGCCACGTCGAGCGGCTTGACGAAACGCATGTTGACCACCGTCGCGTCGAGCTTGTCGCCCGCCGCCACGCTAGTCGCCACCATGGAACCGAAGGCCAGGATGGCGATGCGCTTGCCGTGGCGCTTGACTTCGCCCTTGCCAATTTCAAGGCTGGTGAGTTCCGGCACGATGGCCACGCCGGCTCCGGCGCCGCGCGGATAGCGGATGGCTGCCGGGCCCGGATAATGGTAGCCCGTCGTCAGCATCTGCCGGCATTCGTTTTCGTCGGACGCGGCCATGATGACCATGTTCGGGATGCAGCGCAAAAACGCCATGTCGTAATTGCCCGCATGCGTGGCGCCGTCGGCGCCCACCAGGCCGGCGCGGTCCAGCGCGAACGTCACGTCCAGGTTTTGCAGGGCCACGTCGTGGATCAGCTGATCGTAGGCGCGCTGCAGGAAAGTGGAGTAAATGGCGACGACGGGTTTCAAGCCTTCGCAGGCCAGGCCCGCGCCAAACGTCACGGAATGCTGCTCGGCAATGCCGACGTCGAAATATCGGTTCGGGAATTGCTGTTCGAACTTGACCATGCCCGAGCCTTCGCGCATGGCTGGCGTGATGCCCACCAGGCGCTTGTCGTGGGCGGCCATGTCGCACAGCCAGTTGCCGAACACTTCCGTGTACGTCATCTTGCCCGGCGCCGTGGCCGGCTTGATGCCTTCGAGCGGATTGAACTTCGGCGTGCCGTGATACAAAATCGGTTCCGCCTCGGCCAGCTTGTAGCCTTGGCCCTTCTTGGTGACCACGTGCAGGAATTGCGGACCCTTCAGTTGCTTGATATTTTGCAAGGTCGGGATCAGCGAATCGAGGTCGTGGCCATCGATGGGGCCGATGTAATTGAAACCGAATTCCTCGAACATGGTGGCGGGCACGACCATGCCTTTAGCGTGCTCTTCAAAGCGCTTCGCCAGTTCCAGCACGGGGCCGGGCAAGACGGACTTGCCGACATTTTTTGCCGCCGCATAGAACTGGCCCGACATCAAACGCGCCAGGTGGCGGTTCAGCGCGCCCACGGGCGGCGAGATCGACATGTCGTTGTCGTTCAAAATCACCAGCAGGTTGACGTCTTCCTGCACACCCGCATTGTTCATCGCCTCGAACGCCATGCCGGCCGTCATCGAACCGTCGCCGATCACGGCGATCGCGTGCAGCGGGTCGCCCTTGATCTTGGCGGCCTGCGCCATGCCCAGCGCGGCCGAGATCGACGTCGACGAGTGCGCCGTGCCGAAGGTGTCGTACTCGCTCTCGTCGCGCTTCGGGAAGCCGGAAATGCCATCCTTCTGGCGCAGGGTGTGCATGCGCTCGCGCCGGCCCGTGAGGATCTTGTGCGAATAGGTCTGGTGGCCCACGTCCCAGACGATGCGGTCGTGCGGCGTGTTGAACACGTAATGCAACGCGACAGTCAGCTCGACCGTGCCCAGGTTGGACGACAAGTGGCCGCCCGTCTTGGAGACGGAATCGAGCAGGAAGCTGCGCAGTTCCTGGGCCAGCGGCACCAGTTGCGAGCGGGCCAGCTTGCGCACTTGCGCTGGTTCATTGATGGTTTCTAACAGTTTCATTTATGCCTTCCGCTGCACGACCAGGTCTGCCAGCTCGCGCAAACGGCGTGCCTTGTCCCCGAATGGCGCCAGCGCCGCATGGGCGTCGCACCGCAATTGTTCTGCCAGGGCTCTCGATGGTTCCAGCCCCAGTATCGATACGTAGGTGGGCTTGTTGGCGGCCGCATCCTTGCCCGCCGTCTTGCCCAGAGTGGCCGAGTCGGCCGTCGCGTCGAGCACGTCGTCGACCACCTGGAACGCCAGCCCGACGGCGCGCGCATAGGCGTTCAGCGCCGTCATCTCGTCTGGCGTCAAGTCCTTGCCGGCCAGCGCGCCGAGTATCACGGCCGCGCGCAGCAAGGCGCCCGTCTTGAGTTGATGCATCTGTTCCAGCTGCGGCAAGGTCAAGGCCAGGCCGACGCTGTCGAGGTCGATCGCCTGGCCGCCGCACATGCCGCTTGACCCGGAGGCGTGCGCCAGCAGCTTGACCATGGCCATTTGCCGCCCCGGCGGAATGGCCGCGCCATCGGCCAGCAGCATGAATGCCTGCGATTGCAGCGCGTCGCCGACCAGCAGGGCCGTCGCTTCATCATAGGCGATGTGCACGGTGGGCTTGCCACGGCGCAAGGCATCGTCATCCATGCATGGCATGTCGTCATGCACGAGCGAATACACGTGAATCATTTCCAGCGCGCAAGCTGCGCGCGCGAGGGTATCTTGATCGGCATCAAACAATTCGCCAGCCGCCATCACCAGCAGCGGGCGCACGCGCTTGCCGCCGCCCAGCAGCGCATAGCGCATGGCCGCGTGCAACTTGTGCGGCACGGCGTCGGCCGCAGGCAAAAATTGGTCGAGCCGGCTTTCCACGCCGGACTGGGTGGCTTGCATCCAGTCGCCGAAGGTCA
This sequence comes from Janthinobacterium sp. JF4, assembly GCF_059617925.1. Classification (NCBI taxonomy): domain Bacteria; kingdom Pseudomonadati; phylum Pseudomonadota; class Betaproteobacteria; order Burkholderiales; family Oxalobacteraceae; genus Janthinobacterium; species Janthinobacterium sp. JF4. The sequence goes on from NZ_JCAQAV010000015.1 coordinate 53,351, forward strand.
CGCCGTCTTGTTGTATGCTGGCCATCATAACGCGGCCTCGCCGGCATCGGCGAACGGTTTCAACATGTCGCCTTCCAATACTTTCACCTGCGCTTCGACGCTGTCGAGCTGGCTTGCGCAATACTTGACCAGTTCCGAGCCGCGCTGGTACGCCGCGACCGATGCTTCCAGCGGCAACTGGCCCGCTTCCATTTGCGTTACCAGCTGCGCCAGTTCCGCCATTGCCTCTTCAAACGAGGCCGGCGCTGCGGCAGCGGCAGTTAATTTCTTCGACATAGACTCAGATCTCTTCGTGGCACGAGGGGTATGTAGGGAGACGCCGGGGACTCCCGGCCAGCATAGAAGCGTTATTTTAGAACAAACCACACTATTAAGTGAAAACTTAAGCGCAATCGACGCGCTCAAAGTCAATAGCGTTGCCAGCTTGTTAGTGGATTTTAGCCGAATCGCCCCTCTGCGCCGGAAATTGCGCGCCAAATGACAATGTTTCTCATTAAAAGCGTCATTGCCGGGGGGTTTTGATAATGCCGAGGCCGATCCGCGCTATAATCGCCGGTTCTGTCCGAAATACCGTTTCAACAAATTTGAATTCAGGTCTTTGCGGATTCTTTCTCTCTGTAGCGGTTGCCCAGGGAATGGCCTGGGGCACTGCTGACCGTTGTACATTTATGGGGGGTTGGGATGTCCGATCTGGCTACTCACGCCAAGCTGGCGCGCTCAAACGCGCAACTTCCGGTCCACGTCTATTTTGACGAAACGCTGTTGCAGCGTGAAATGCAGCAATTGTTCCAAGCCGGTCCGCGCTATGTCGGGCATGAGCTGATGGTGCCGGAAACCGGCGATTTTGCGACCCTGGCGTCTGAGAACGAAGGGCGCATGCTCGTGCGCAACGCCAATGGCATCGAAGTGCTGTCCAACGTGTGCCGCCACCGGCAGGCGCTGATGTTCAATGGCCGCGGCAATGCGCACCATATCGTCTGCCCGCTGCACCGCTGGACCTACGACCTCAAGGGTGAACTGATCGGCGCGCCGCATTTCCCCGAGACGCCGTGCCTGAACCTGTCGAAAACGCCGCTGCAAAGCTGGAATGGCTTGCTGTTCGAGCAAAATGGCTACAACGTGATGGAAAAATTGAAAGATTTGTCCGTCTCGAAAGACCTCGATTTTTCCGGCTACATGTTCGACCACGTGGAAATCCACGAATGCGACTACAACTGGAAGACCTTCATCGAAGTCTACCTCGAGGATTATCACGTGGAACCGTTCCATCCGGGCCTGGGCAGCTTCGTCAGCTGCGACGACCTGCGCTGGGAGTTCGGCAAGGATTACAGCGTGCAGACGGTGGGCGTGCACCGCGGCCTGCAGCAGGCCGGTTCGCCCGCCTACAAGAAATGGCAGGAGCAGGTGCTGCAATTCCGTGGCGGCGAAGCGCCGCCGTATGGCGCCATCTGGCTGACCCTGTATCCGAACATCATGGTCGAATGGTATCCGCACGTGCTGATCGTCTCGACCCTGTGGCCCGATGGTCCGCAAAAAACGCGCAACGTGGTGGAATTCTATTACCCGGAAGAAATCGTGCTGTTCGAGCGTGACTTCGTCGACGCGGAGCGGGCTGCCTACATGGAAACCTGCGTCGAAGACGATGAAATCGCCCAGCGCATGGATGCCGGCCGCAAGGCTCTGATGGCGCGCGGCGAAAACGAAGTGGGCCCTTACCAGTCCCCCATGGAAGACGGCATGCAGCACTTCCACGAGTGGTACCGCAACAATATCGAGCTGTAACTTGCAGAAGGGCCGCATTGCGCGGCCCTTTTTTTATCCTCTCATTTCCCAGGAATCCAATGCAATCATTGTGGATGCTGTTTGCCAGCTTTATGTTCGCCATCATGGGCGTGTGCGTGAAACTGGCGTCGGAGTTGTATTCGACGTCCGAAATCGTCATGTACCGCGGCATCATCGGCATGACCGTCATGAGCTGCACGATTTTGTACCAGGGCGGCAGCTTTAAAACCACGATGCCGGGCCAGCATCTGTGGCGCGGCGTGGTGGGCGTGATCGCCCTGTGGCTGTGGTTTTATGCCATCGCCATCCTGCCGCTGGCCACGGCCATGACCCTGAACTACATGGCGCCCATCTGGATCGCCGTGATCCTGCTGGCCGGCGGCTGGTGGAAAGGCATGCAACAGGTCGAGTGGCCGCTGGTGGCGGCCATTGCCATGAGCTTTGTCGGCGTGACCCTGCTGCTGCAACCCGTGTTCGAGACGGACCAGGCGGCTGGCGCCATCACGGCCTTGATTTCCGGCATGCTGTCGGCCCTGGCCTACCTGCAGGTGCGCAAGCTGGGCTTGCTGGGCGAACCCGAATACCGGGTCGTGTTTTATTTCTCGGTCGTCAATTTCCTGGCCGGCGTGATCGGCAACGTGGCCAGCGCTGGCGGCGGCCCCGTCGTCTGGCATACGCACACGAGCAGCTACGGCATCGGCTTGCTGGCCGCCATCGGCCTGTGCGCCACCATGGCGCAGATGGCCATGACGCGCGCCTATCGCCTGGGCAAGACCCTAGTTGTTGCGAATTTGCAATACACGGGCATCGTCTTCTCCAGCTTCTGGGGCGTGGTGATCTTTGGCGACCTGTTCGACTGGCACGGCTGGGCCGGCATCGGCATCATTCTCGCCTCGGGCATCGCGGCAACCTATTACAATACCCGCAACACGGCCCGTGGCGCCGCGATAGCGCGCACGGATCCCATCGCCAGCGAAGTATAAAGGAGCGTTCCTGATGTACACCACCTTGATCCAGGCCAGCGAACTGGCCAGCCACGTGAATGACAGCCACTGGGTCATCCTCGATTGCCGCCATGAGTTGCTCAACCCCACTGCCGGCAGCGATGCGTTTGCCGCCGGCCACATCCAGAACGCGCAGTTCGCCGATATCGACACGGCCCTGTCCGGCCCGAAGACGGCGCGCGGCGCGGACTTTACGGGTCGGCATCCGCTGCCCGACCGCAATACCCTGCTGGCCGCCTTGCGCGGCTGGGGCATCAATGACGACACGCAAGTGGTCGCCTATGACGGCCAGGGCGGCATGTTCGCCGCGCGCCTGTGGTGGCTGCTGCGCTGGGTCGGCCACCCGAACGTTGCCGTGCTCGACGGCGGCCTGGCCGCCTGGCAGGCGCAAGGCTTGCCCCTGGTCACGCCCTTGGCGCCCCGCCCTGTCGGCAACCTGACGGAAAAAGCCAGCCTGACGCGCAAGGTCAGCGTGCAGGACATCATCGCCAACCTGGAAACACAGGCGTTGACGGTAATCGACGCGCGCGCGCCCGACCGCTATCGCGGCGAAAACGAAACCATCGACCCCGTGGGCGGCCATATCCCCGGCGCGAAAAACCGTTTCTTCAAGGACAACTTGCAGGCGGACGGCCGTTTCAAGAGCGAGGAAGAACTGCGGCGCGATTTCGGCGCCCTGTTTGATGCACCGCAAGCGGCCATCATGCAGTGCGGCTCCGGCGTAACGGCTTGCCACAACCTGCTGGCACTGGAAGTGGCGGGTTTGCCTGGCGCAGCCCTGTATCCCGGTTCGTGGAGCGAATGGTGCGCCGCCCCGGCGCGGCCTGTGGCGACGGGTAACTAAAAAAATGGCGGACCATCTGGTCCGCCATTTTCTTACCGGTGGATAACTACGACGTTATCCCCAGCACCTGATTCAAGCGTTCCAGCTCCGCCTGCCACGCCTGCTGGCTGGCCGGCTTCTGGTGGCGCGGCTTTCTCGCCAGGTCTTCCGCCAGCAATTGCTCGAGTTCGCACAAGCGTTCCAGCTGCACGTCGATGTCCATCGGTACGGCAGACGCATGCTCCACGCGCGGCGCAGGCGTCAACGCCTGCCCATCCTCAAGACTCAGCCGTGCATACGCGCTGGCCGCGTCCGGCCACTCTTCCAGCTGGCCATCGGCTACCACCCAAAAACGGTTGCAAGCCGTCTCGATCAGGTCGCGGTCGTGCGACACCAACAGGCAGCCACCGGCAAAGCCGAGCAGCGCTTGCCCCAGTTCCGCCTTGCCCTGCATGTCCAGGTGGTTGCTGGGCTCGTCCAGCAGCAGCAAGTGGTAACTGGCCAGGGACAGTCCCAGGAACAGCAGCCGCGCCCGCTCGCCGCCGCTCAGGGTCGCCACCGTCTGGCCATGGCGCGCATACGGAAAGCCGGCCGCAATCAACGCCTGCTTGCGCGCCACCTGGCTGCGCGCGGCCTCGTTCTGCACGGCGAACGGATACAGGGCGTCGGACAGGTCGGCCGTATCTGCCAGCTGCTTGAGCGACTGGTCGTAGTAACCGATGTTTGCCGCCTTGTGGTAACGCAGGTCGCCGCGCTCCTCCTGCGCCTGTATCGCTTGCCAGCACAGGCGCAGCAGGGACGACTTGCCGCTGCCGTTGGCGCCCAGCAAGGCGACCCGGTCGCCCGGTTTCAGCCACAGCTGGCCGACCTGGAACAGCAGCGGCGAGGCGGGCACGGCGCGCACGTCGAGCCCGTCGAGCGCCAGCAACTGGTCGGCCGCCAGCGCCTTGCCGCGCAGGCTCAAGCGCCAGGGTGCGCCATCGCTGACGAACGACTGTTCATCCTGCAGCTTGTCGATGCGCCGCTGCATGCTTTTGGCCTTGCGCGCCATGCCGACGTTATCGTAGATCTTGCCCCACAGGGCCAGACGGGTGCTGCTGACGGCCAGGCGGTCGATTTCCTTCTGTTCGGCCGCATGCCGCGCAGCCGCGGCCACGTCCGCTTCGGCCAGCGCCGCCAGCGCGGGGCCGCACGGCAAGTCGAAATCGTACAGGCGGCTGTCGCGCAAGATCCAGCTGCGCGTGGCCACGTTGTCGAGCAGGCGCTGGTCGTGCGAGACGAGGATGAAGGCGCCGCGCCAGGCCAGCAGGAATTGCTCCAGCCACAGCAAGGACGGCAAGTCCAGGTGATTGCTCGGTTCGTCGAGCAACAGCACGTTCGGCTCCTGCAGCAGGGCACGCCCCAGCAGCAGCCGCGTGTGCTGGCCGCCGGACAAGGAATGCACGGGCACTTGCGCCGTCTCGTGCTCGAAGCCTAACTCGGCCAGCAGGCTATCGACCCGCCAATGCACTTCAGGCTGGTCCAGCACGGGCGCCAGCAAGGCGTCGTACAGACTCAGGCTGGCAAGTTCTGGCGGTAAATGCTGCTCCACGTGCTGCAAGCGGCAGGCACGGGCGTAGTGGATGGTGCCGGCGGTGGCGTCGCGCGTGCCGCCGAGCAAGCCCAGCAAGGTGGATTTGCCGCAGCCATTGTGGCCGATCAGGCCGATGCGGTCGCCCTGGCGCAAGGTAAAGGCGAGTTCGTTGAAGAGGAAACCGTCGTGGGTATCCAGTTGTAAAGCTTGTGTCGAGATAAGGGTAGTCATGGCTCTTGTCTTTGTTCGGGATGCAAGCATCCGCGTTAACAGGAGCGCTAACGACAACGGAGTACCAGGAAAGGACTCGTCTGGGAGGGTGACTTTGCTCTGGCCAGGTTATCGCAGCGCGATAGAACGTGGGCAAGAGCTGGCAAATGCGCTTAAAGAGCGTGCGCGCCACAAGGCGAGCAACAAGTTTTCTTCCATTATATTTTCCTCCTTTCTGTTCAAGTTGGTCAGAAAAACAATACTACACGCACACAGTCCGCACATCAACCGCCGTGTTTGTGCCGCGTCAAGAACAGCACGATGCACACGCCCAGTGCGATCAACAGCACTTGCGGAATGGTTTCGCGCAAGGTGGCACGGCGCTGCATCTGCGGCATCAGGTCGCTCAAGGCAATATAGATGAAGCCGGACGAGGCGAACACGAGCACATAAGGAATCAGGTTGCTGGCGCGGTCCAGAGTGAAATAGCCGAGCAGGCCACCGGCCACGGCCATCAGGCTGCACAGCAGGTTGAAGATGTAGGCGCGCAGACGCGAAAAACCGGCATTGAGCAGCACGATGAAGTCGCCGATTTCCTGCGGGATTTCATGCGCGATGATGGCCAGGCCCGTCACCAGGCCCAGCTTCGGGTCGGCCAGGAAGGCGGCGGCGATCAGGATGCCGTCCGTAAAGTTGTGCATGCCGTCGCCGACGAGGATCATCCAGCCGGCCTTGCCCGCCTCATGCTTGTCGTGGCCGTGCGCATGGTGGTGGCCATCGCCTTCGTGGTGGTGCGAATGGCGCAGGATGGCAAATTTTTCCAGCATGAAAAAGGCCAGCAAGCCCGCCAGCAGGGTGGCGAACAGGCTGCGCGGGTCGGCCTGCGATTCGAACGCTTCGGGCAAGGCGTGCAGCAGGGACGTCGACAACATGATGCCGACGGACAAGCTGACCATGCGCTCGACCACTTTGGACAGGAATGCAAACGAAAAGATCGCCGCCGCGGTAATGCTCAACACGCCCGCGATCGTGGTCGCGAGCAAAATGGATATAAGGACGGGATCGATGATTTTCTTACCTCAAAATGGCGCCGGGTCACTGGCGCCCGCGATGCCGGCGTCTGGCCTGATGAATGCGTTGTTATCTATTATTTAATTTTTTGCGCGTTTGGCGGCAGCGTAGCGCGATGAAGATGCAATTGTACTGCATTGGCGCGCAGCGGGCATTTTACAGCCCGCTGCGCCTTTCGCGCCAACTTCTGGAAAATGCGGTATTTTTCTGTTGCAGATCACGCCACGCCGTGCTGCCTGAACCAGGCCAGGCAGCGCGCGTAGCCGTCTTTCGCATCGGCCGCCACATAGCTGGGGCGGTAATCGGCATTGAAGGCGTGGCCCGCATCGGGATACACGACAAACTCGGATTGCTTGCCGCCCTTGGCCAGCGCCTCTTTCATCTTCGCGATCGATTCCTGGCTGATGCCCGTATCCTTGCCGCCATACAAGCCCAGCACGGGAACCTTCAAGGTGGCGGCGATATCGATGGGGTTCTTCGGCTGCAATGGATTGGGCTCGCCCACCAGGCGGCCATACCAGGCCACGCCCGCCTTGACGGCCGGATTGTGCGCCGCGTACAGCCACGTGATGCGCCCGCCCCAGCAAAAGCCCGTGATGCCCAGGCGACTCGTGTCGCCGCCGTTCTGTTTCGCCCACGCCACCACGGCATCAAGGTCCGTCATCACTTGCGCGTCCGGCGTCCTGGAGATGATGCCTTTCATCAACTCCGGGATGCTGGCCACCTTGGTCGGATCGCCCTGGCGCACGAACAGGTCGGGCGCCAGCGCCAGATAGCCCTGTTTGGCAAAGCGGCGCGCCATGTCGGCGATATGTTCATGCACGCCAAAGATTTCCGAAATGACCAGCACCACGGGCAAGCCCGTCTTGCCTTCCGGCTGCGCCGCATACACGGGCACGGCCTGGCCATCGACCATCACCGACATGCTGCCCGTGACGAGTCCGGCGGAATCCGTCTTGATGACGTTTTGCGCCGCCACGGGCAAGACGGCCACGGCAAAGCCCGTGCCCAACGCCACCTTCAGGAAACCACGCCGGCCATCCGGCCCGGACAGGCTGCTCTGGCCCAGCAAACTCTCACAATCGGTGATCATGTCGCTCATGCGTTTCTCCTGAAAGGTGTGTTGACAAACAATGTCGGCTTACGCTGCGCTAAGCCGACCTACGGTCATTGCTCAAGTAAACATGTAGGTCGGCTTAGCGGGGCATGCCCCGCGTAAGCCGACGCACCATCAATGCGCTTCGTCCCAGTTTTTACCGATACCTACCTCAGCCGTCAGCGGCACCTTCAGATCGGCCACGCCGGCCATCAGTTCCGGCAGCTTGCGCTTGACCAGTTCCAGTTCCGCGTCCGGCACTTCCAGCACCAGTTCATCGTGCACTTGCATGATCATCTTCGTCTGCAAGTTGTCCGTTTCCAGCCAGCCTTGCACGGCGATCATGGCCAGCTTGATCAGGTCGGCGGCCGTACCCTGCATCGGTGCGTTGATCGCCGCCCGTTCGGCGCCCTGGCGGCGCGGGCCGTTCGGCGAATTGATTTCCGGCAACCACAAACGGCGGCCGAACACGGTTTCCACGTAGCCGCGCGCCTTCGCTTGCTGGCGCGTGTCTTCCATGTACTGTTTCACGCCGGAAAAACGGGCGAAGTAGCGGTCGATATAGCTTTGCGCGGCCGTGCGGTCCACGCCCAGGTTGCCGGCCAGGCCGAACGCGCTCATGCCGTAGATCAAGCCAAAGTTGATGACCTTGGCGTAGCGGCGCTGTTCGCTTTGCACTTCCGCGGCCGGCACGCCGAAGATTTCAGCGGCCGTGGCGCGGTGAATGTCGATGCCGTCGGCAAATGCGCGCAGCATGGCTTCGTCGCCCGAAATGTGCGCCATGATGCGCAATTCGATCTGCGAATAGTCGGCCGAGACGATGTGGCTGCCGGGCGGCGCGATAAAGGCTTCGCGGATGCGGCGGCCTTCCGCGCTGCGGATGGGAATATTTTGCAAGTTCGGGTCATTTGACGCCAAACGTCCCGTCACGGCCACGGCCTGCGCATAGTTCGTGTGCACGCGACCCGTGGTGACGTTGATCATCTTCGGCAATTTATCGGTATACGTCGACTTCAGCTTGGCCATGCCGCGGTATTCGAGCAGCACTTTGGGCAATGGATAATCCTCGGCCAGCTTTTGCAGCACTTCTTCATCCGTCGATGGCGCGCCGGTCGGGGTTTTCTTGATCACCGGCAGTTTCAGCTTTTCAAAGAAAATTTCGCCGATCTGCTTGGGCGAACCCAGGTTGAACGGCTGTTCGGCCAGTTCATATGCCTTCTTTTCCAGTTCCAGAATTTTCACGGCCAGCTCGGCCGACTGGATGTTGAGCAACTCATCGTCGATCAGCACGCCGTTGCGCTCGATCTTTTGCAAGACCACGGCCGTCGGCAGCTCGATCTTTTCATAGATGAAGGTCAGCTTGTCATCGTTGGCCACGTTGCCCCACATGGCATTGTGCAAACGCAAGGTGATGTCGGCATCCTCGGCCGCGTATTTCGCCGCCTGCTCCACCTCGACCTGATTGAACGTGATCTGCTTGGCGCCCTTGCCGCACACGTCCTCGAACGGGATCGTCGTGTAGTTCAGGTGGCGCAGGGCCAGGCTGTCCATGTCGTGCTTCTTGTGCGATTCGAACACATACGATTCGAGCAGGGTATCGTGGGCGATGCCGCGCAACGTCACGCCGTGGTTGGCGAAGATGTGGCTGTCGTATTTCAGGTTCTGGCCCAGCTTGGGCTTGGTCGCATCTTCCAGCCACGGGCGCAGCTTCGCCAGCACGTGTTCGCGCGACAACTGTTCCGGTGCGCCCGCATAGTCGTGGGCCAGCGGGATGTAGCAAGCGGCGTGCTCGGCGACCGACAGGGAAATGCCGACCATCTGCGCCGTCATCGGTTCCAGCGAGGTGGTTTCCGTGTCCACGGCGCTCAAAGGCGCTGCATCGATCAGGGCGATCCATTTGTCGAGCTGCTCATCCGTCAGCACGGTTTCATATTCGGCGGCAGGCGCTGGCGTCGCATCGGCGAACATGTCGCCCGTCGTGTTGGCGGCAGCGCCAGCGGCCACGGGTGCACCGACGGGCGACATCGGTGGCGGCGTGGCGCCCAGTTCGCGCAGCAGTGCCTTGAAACCGTAGCGCTGGAAGAAGGCCAGCAGCGCTTCCTTGTCTTCGTGTTGCGCCACCAGCGAGTCGGCGATGCTCGTCATGTGGCCGGACAAATCGCAATCGGTCTTGACGGTGATCAAGGCGCGCGCCTGCGGCAGCCATGGCAGGGCCGTGCGCAGATTTTCGCCCACGGCCCCGCCCACACTGGCCGCGTTTTGCATGATGCCTTCCAGGCTGTCATATTGCGTCAGCCATTTGACGGCCGTCTTCGGGCCGCATTTCGATACGCCCGGCACGTTGTCGACCGTATCGCCGATCAGCGACAGGTAATCGATGATACGGTTGGGCGGCACGCCGAACTTGGCCAGCACGGCCGCTTCGTCGAGCTTTTCATTGCTCATGGTATTGATCAAGGTTACCTGGCTGTTGACCAGCTGCGCCAGGTCCTTGTCGCCCGTCGAGACCACCACGTTCATGCCGGCGGCCGCCGCCTGCACGGCCAGGGTGCCGATCACGTCATCCGCTTCCACGCCGTCGACCATCAGGATGGGCCAGCCCATGGCGCGCACGGCTTCGTGGATGGGTTCGATCTGCAGGCGCAGGTCGTCCGGCATCGAGGCGCGCGTGGCCTTGTACTCGGGATACATGTCGTCGCGGAAAGTTTTACCCTTGGCATCGAACACGCAGGCGATGTAGGCGGCCGGGTAATCGGCGCGCAGGCGGCGCAACATGTTGACCATGCCGTGCATGGCGCCCGTGGGATAGCCATCCGGGCTGCGCAGGTCGGGCAGCGCATGGAAGGCACGATAAAGATAACTGGAACCGTCGACTAACAGCAGGGTGTTTTGCATAATGCCAATAAAATAAGGTGAGCCGCGCCAGCCGGGGAAAGAGCGGCAGACGGGTGAAATATCGCCCAATTATCGCAGAGTTTAGGCCCGCGCCACCGGCCGCAACGCGTGCCGTTCCCGGCGTTTTTGCCGCCCTGGCGGCCCCGTGAGGGCGCGCGGGCCGCCGCTGCGGGCCTTTCGGCGCATTTAATCGGCCGTATTAAACAGCATTGCCTACCAGTTTGTTACAATGCCTTATAGATAAATTGACGGCATTACACCACTGCACGCGCTGCAGTCCCACACATGGAAGCGAACCCATCATGATGCGTACATCGACACTCTGGACATTCCTCGCCCTGCCCCTGCTGGCATGTTCAGCCATTGCCAGCGCCCAGACGCCGGCCAAACCGAGCGACGCGCCGCCGCAGCTGGAACGCATCGAGGAACTGGGCGAAGCGCCCATCACCGTGGCGCCGGCTGCGGCCAAGCAGCAGATTACCGAGAAACGCGAAGCAGGCGTGACGTCCGAAGTGAAAGTCACCAGTGGCGGCAGCACCTATTACATGAAGCCGGCCGCCGGCGCCGACCAGGCCCACGGCGGCGCCCTGCGCGGCCCGCAATGGAAAGTGCTGGAATTCGACCTGGGCAAGAAGAAACAGAAACAACGCGATGAAGAGGCAGCGGACGCGCCAGCACCGCCCGCACCAGCGAAGTAAGCAGCCACTCTCTTCTGCCCTGCCCCGGCCACCTGCGGGGCGGCCGGCTTTTTTTGACCTTTTGATCATTCCACTCTTCCCCATGGCAGTTTTTACCGCGCTACATCTGGACGATATCGGCCAGTGGATCACGCAGTTTCCACTCGGCAAACCTCTGGCGCTCAAGGGCATCGCCTCCGGCATCGAAAACAGCAATTTCTTCCTGAGCACGGAGCGCGGCGAGTACGTGCTGACGATCTTTGAAAACCTCAGCTTCGAGCAATTGCCGTTCTATCTGCAACTGATGCGCCATTTGGCGGACCGGGGCGTCCTGGTGCCGGCACCGATCGCCAATGCCGATGGCGAACTGGTGACGGCCTTGCAAGGCAAGCCGGCGGCCATCGTCAGCAAACTCGACGGCAGCTCTCAGATGGCGCCGCAAGCCGTGCATTGCGCGGCCGTGGGCGCCATGCTGGCGAAGATGCACCTGGCGGCGCAGGACTTCCCCCTGCAGCAGCCGAATTTGCGCGGACTGGACTGGTGGAACACCACCACGCCGCTGGTCTTGCACCACCTCGATGATGCCAAGGCGCATTTGCTGCGCGCGGAAATCCACTTCCAGGACGCGTTTGCAGCCTGCGCCACCTACAAGGCCATCCCGCGCGGTCCCGTGCATGCCGACTTGTTCCGCAACAACGTCATGTTTGACGGCGAGCGCCTGACAGGCTTTTTCGACTTTTACTTTGCCGGCTGCGACACCTGGCTGTTCGACGTGGCCGTCACCGTCAACGACTGGTGCGTGGACCTGGACACGGGCGTGCTCGACACGGCAAGAGTGCGCGCCCTGCTGGACGCCTACCACGCCGTGCGCCCGTTCACACATGAAGAAAAGACGGCATGGCAGCCGATGCTGCGCGCCGCCGCGCTGCGTTTTTGGCTGTCGCGCCTGTACGATTTTTACCAGCCGCGCGAAGCGGAAATGCTGACCCCGCACGATCCCACGCATTTCGAACGCATTCTGCGCGAACATATCGCCACACCTGCTCCGGAACTGTTTTAAACATGGAAAAATTACCTGCAAGTACAGGTTGGCAATGGGTGAAACAGGGCTTCGCCCTGTTTCGCAAGCAACCTGGCGGCATGTCGATGCTGTTTCTCGGCTATATGTTCTGCATGCTGGCCGTCAGCATCGTGCCTGTGCTCGGCCAAATGCTGCCCGTCATCCTCGTCCCCGTATTTTCTGTCGCCTTCGTGCAAGGCTGCCTGCATATCGACCAGGGCAAGCGCGTCTTGCCCAGCCTCTTGATCTCGGGTTTCCGCAAGCCGGCGTTTCCCTCCCTGTTCGGCCTGGGCGTGCTGTACATCCTGATGGCCATTGTCGCCATCGGCGCGTCGACCCTGGTGGACGACGGCTTGCTGTGGAAACTGGTCACCGGGCAGCTGACGGAAGAAGCGGCGCGCGCCGCCATCCCCGAATCGCGCCTGGGCCTGGGCATCCTGCTGGCCATCGTGCTGTACGTGCCGGCCGCCATGGCCTTCTGCTTTGCCGCGCCGCTGATCTACTGGAGAAAAACCGGCCTGGGCAAGTCGCTGTTCTTCAGCTTTTTCGCCGTCTGGCGCTCGCTGTCGGCCTTCATCGTCTTCGCCGCTACCTGGTTCGCCATCAGCGTCGTCACCAGCCAGTTGCTGGCCGTCATCTTTGGCCGCACGCCGCTGATGATGCAGCTGATGATGCCGCTGTCGATGATACTCACCATCATCATGCATTGCTCGTTCTACGCCGCCTACCGCCAGATCTTCGGCTTGCCCGTCGATGAGAGCAAGACGGTGTCGCTGGACAAGACCGGCGAGTGATCGCCGGCCATATGTGAAAAGGGCAGCCTGCGCAGGCTGCCCTTTTTTTATTTGCCGAATGCCTTGCAATGCCACACGAAGGTCGGATTAGCGGGGCCGAAGGCCACGCGTAATCCGACAACATTGTTAGCGCCCGCGTTGGTGTCGGATTACCTTCACAGCCGTTCCAGCTTGGCGATGCCGAGATCGAGCACCTTCATGCCGTGCTGGCCAAAATTGATTTGCGCGCGCGCATTGCCGCCACCGCCTTCGATGTTGACGATCACGCCTTCGCCGAACTTGGCGTGCGCCACCGATTCGCCGATGCGCCAGCCGGAACCGGGGGCTTTTTGCGCGATCTTTTGCGCAATCGCATTGTCCGAACCGAGGCTGGCCACCTTGGGCGCCTCGTCCCAGGCCGACTTGCGGTTGCCGAACCAGTTCGCCTGCACCTTCGGCGACAGCCATTTCAGCGACTCTTCCGGCAATTCGTCGAAGAAGCGCGATTTCATGTTGTAGCGCGTCTGGCCGTGCAGCATGCGCGTCTGCGAAAAGCTCATGTACAGCCGCTTGCGCGCGCGCGTGATGGCCACATACATCAGCCGGCGTTCTTCTTCCACGCCATTGTCTTCCTTCGAGCTGCTTTCGTGCGGGAACAGGCCTTCTTCCAGGCCGGTAATGAACACGTTGTCAAATTCCAGGCCCTTGGCCGAGTGCACCGTCATCATCTGCAGCGCATCCTGGCCCGCCTGCGCCTGGTTATCCCCCGCTTCCAGCGACGCGTGCGAGAGGAAAGCGGAGAGGGGCGACATCACGGCCGGCAGCGGCGCGTCCGCATCCAGAATCTCGATGCCATCCTGGTTGACGACGGGCGCGCCCGACTGCGCCTGGGCGGCTGGCCCCAGGTGGGCCGGTGCCGCCTGGCCGAAACCTTCTTCGGAAACGAACTGGCTGGCCGCGCTGACCATCTGCTCCAGATTCTCGATGCGGTCGGCACCTTCCTTTTCATTCTGGTAATGCTGCAGCAAGGTACTCGCTTCCAGCACCACGCGCACCATTTCCGGCAAGGATAGTTGCTGCGTTTCGAAGCGCACGCCTTCGATCAGTTTCACGAAGCCGGCCAGCACGCTGCCCGCCTTGCCCGCCACATACGGCACGGATGCGTATAGCGAGATGCCGTACTGTTCCGACGCAGCCTGCAATTGCTCGATCGAGCGCATGCCGATGCCGCGCGTAGGGAAATTGACCACGCGCAAGAAGGCCGAATCGTTGTGCGGATTGTCCATCAATTGCAAATAGGCAATCGCGTGCTTGACCTCGGCGCGCTGGAAGTAGCGCTGGCCACCATACACGTGGTACGGAATGCTGGCTGAAAACAGCGCATGTTCGATCACGCGCGACTGCGCATTCGAGCGGTACAAAATCGCGATTTCGCTGCGCGAAGCGCCATCGGCGATCAGGCTTTTCGCCTCTTCGATGATCCACTGCGCTTCCTGCAAGTCGGAACTGGCTTCGTACACGCGCACCTGCTCGCCATGGCCCGCGTCCGTGCGCAAATTCTTGCCCAGGCGCTTGCTATTGTTCGCGATCAACACGTTGGCGCTGTCGAGGATATGGCCGTGCGAGCGGTAGTTCTGCTCCAGCTTGATCAAGTTCTTTACCTGGAACTCGTGCTCGAAGGCGCTCATGTTGCCGACATTCGCACCGCGGAACGCGTAGATGCTCTGGTCATCGTCGCCGACGGCAAACAGGGCGCCGCCATCGCGGCTGCCGTGGCCGGCCAGCAATTTCAACCAGTTGTACTGCAGGTTATTCGTATCCTGGAACTCGTCCACCAAGATGTGGCGGAAGCGCGCCTGGTAATGTTCGCGCAGCGGCTGGTTGCGGCTCAGCAATTCATACGTGCGTAGCAGCAATTCCGCAAAATCGACGACGCCTTCGCGCTGGCACTGGTCGTCGTACAGCTGGTACAGCTCGACCATCTTGCGCTCGTGCGCGTCGTACGCTTCCACGTCCGTGGCGCGCAAGCCCTGGTCCTTGGCATTGTTGATGAAATACATCACCGTCTTCGGCGGGAATTTTTCATCATCGATATTGTTTGCCTTCAACAAGCGCTTGATCACGGACAACTGATCCTGCGAATCGAGGATCTGGAAGGTCTGCGGCAAGGCCGCATCGCGGTAATGCGTGCGCAGCAAGCGGTTGCACAGGCCGTGGAAGGTGCCGATCCACATGCCGCGCGTATTGATCGGCAGCATGGCCGACAGGCGCGTGAGCATTTCCTTGGCCGCTTTATTGGTAAACGTCACGGCCAGGATGCCGGGCGGCGATACCTGCTGGGTCTGGATCAGCCACGCGATGCGGGTGGTCAGCACGCGGGTCTTGCCCGAACCGGCGCCCGCGAGGATCAGCGCATGCTGGGCCGGCAGCGTCACGGCGGCCAATTGTTCGGGATTGAGGTTGTGAAGAAGATTTTGCATGCCGTGATTATACCGGCATGGCTAAAAATACTGTGCATTTGTCCAGCGGTCGCGCCGTATGCGCCGCGTGCGCGCTACAATCGGCATCACTGCACAGCTGACGAAAACGATGCCCATGACACCTCCCAGCCACCTCGATGGCGCCCGCGTACTGGCCTGGGCCTGGTCCGACCAGCCCTTCGGCCACGTCACCAGTGAACACGGCGCCGTCCCCATCGCCATCCACGGCCTGGCCATGTGCCGCTACGGGGACGAAGCGCACGTCTACCGTTTCAGCTGCGATGCGCGCTGGGAAACCGTGCAGGATGACGTGCATGCCAGCGAGGACGACGCCAGGGGGCAGTTGCCGGCGCAATACCGCGCCGTGGCCGCCGTGTGGAACACGCCATGAGCGACGCCATCCGCGCGGCCACCCGCGCCGACCTGCCGTTGCTGGCCCAGGTCGAGCGCAGCGCAGCGGCCCTGTTTGCCCAGGCCGGCCCCGAACTGGCGTGGCTGGCGCATGGTGAACCCTTGCCACTGGACACCTTGCAGGCGCTGCAGCAGGATGGCGGCGTGTGGGTGGCAGCCGATGGACAGGATGCGCCAGCGGGTTTCCTGGCCGCCCAGCCGCTCGACGGCCAGTTGTTCATCGTGGAATTGTCCGTTGCACTGGCGCAGCAACGGCAGGGACTGGGCGCGCGCCTGCTCGACACGGCGGCGGCCCATGCCCGGGCGCTGGGCTGCGCCAGCCTGACACTGAGCACGTATCGCCACCTGCCTTGGAACGCGCCCTACTATGCGCGCCACGGTTTCAGCGAAATCGAGGCCGCGGCGCTGGGCGCGGGGCACGCGCTCAAGCTGGCGCGCGAAGCGCAGGACGGACACGACCCGGCGCGGCGCTGCCTGATGCGCAAGCCACTGGCCCGCTGATTCAGCACATTCTTCAGCGCACGAGCTTGGCCTTGCCTTCGCTGAGTGCCTGGGCGATCACCTGGCGCGTGGTCTTGTCGGCTGCCTTGCTGGCCTTTTCCTGCTGGCGTCCCAGCGCTTCCATTTGCTTGCTCAGGGTTTCCATCGGCTTGCCGCGCTGATCCATCTGGCGCGACAGCGCATCCACCTTGTCCGCCTCGCGCTCATGCACGTCGGCGATGCGGTCGTTGATCTCTTCCATGGCGTCCTGCGCATCTTCCATCTGCTGCTGCAAGCGTTCCACCTCGCGCCCGGCCGCGCGGCGCGCCGTCTCCGTGCCCGCCTGCGCCTGGCGACGCGCCGCCGCTCCCATCTTGCGGCCCAGTTCCTGCTGCTGGCGGCCCAGCGCCTGCAACTGCGCCACATCGCGCGCGCCGCCGTTCGCCTGCGCCGCGCCATGGGCGCCCATCTTGCTGCCCAGCTCACCCATCGCCTTGCCATGCTCACTCATCTGCTTGCCCAGGCCGCTCATCTGCAAGCCCCGCTGCTGCGACGGCTTCCAGGCGTCGCGCACGCGGGCCAGCAGCGCGGCATCCTGCGTCACATAACCCTTGCCCTGGTCGCGGAACCACAGGAACTGCCCCTTGAGCGAGCGCTGCAGCTGCTTGATCTGCTGCCCATCGACATCGGTGCCGGCCATGGTGACGCTGTCCTCGCTGCTGTCGACGAGCGCATAGCCGTCGCCGCTGCCCATGGAAATATTGATCTGCTTGCTGGGTGCGGCCGGCGACGCGGGCGGCTGCGGCGGCTGCGGCGGCTGCACGGCCAGTGCGCTGCCGCCAAACAGGATACCGGCCAGGCTGAGGATCAAACGGTGGGAAGTGGACATGGCTGCCTCGTCGCAAAAGTAGTGGAGCGTTGACTCTAGCGGCAAGCGAACCTGGCCTCCAGCGCGGTGCGACAGGCTGCAAAAAAGCCTGCCTGGACGGCCAACACAGACGATGGATGGAAGCCGGGCAAAAAAAAAACGGAGGCCGCAGCCTCCGCAAAAACGCCGTGGTACGGCGTAAATTATTAGTACAGCACGACGGAGCGGATCGATTCGCCGCTCTTCATCAGGTCGAAGCCCTGGTTGATGTCGTCGAGCTTCAGGCGGTGCGTGATCAGGTCGTCAATGTTGAGCTTGCCTTCCATGTACCAGTCGACGATCTTCGGCACGTCCGTGCGTCCCCGCGCGCCGCCGAAAGCGGAACCTTTCCACACGCGCCCCGTCACCAGCTGGAACGGGCGCGTGGAAATTTCCTGGCCCGCCGCGGCCACGCCGATGATGATGGACTGGCCCCAGCCCTTGTGGCAGCACTCGAGCGACTGGCGCATGGTGGTGGTATTGCCGATGCATTCAAAACTGTAGTCGGCGCCGCCGTCCGTCAGCTGCACGATGGTATCGACAACGTTGTCCACCTCGTTGGCGTTGACGAAATGCGTCATGCCGAACTTGCGCGCGATGGCCTGGCGCGCCGGGTTGATGTCCACGCCGATGATTTTATCGGCGCCGACCATCTTCGCCGCCTGGATCACGTTCAGGCCGATGCCGCCCAGGCCGAACACCACCACGTTGGCGCCCGCCTCGACCTTGGCCGTAAACAGCACGGCGCCCACGCCCGTCGTCACGCCGCAGCCGATGTAGCAAACCTTGTCGAACGGCGCATCTTCGCGGATCTTGGCGAGAGCGATTTCCGGCACGACGATGTAGTTCGAGAAGGTGGAGGTGCCCATGTAGTGGAAAATGGGTTTGCCGTCGATGGAAAAGCGCGACGTCGCGTCCGGCATCAGGCCGCGGCCCTGCGTGGAACGGATCGACTGGCACAGGTTCGTCTTTTGCGACAGGCAGAATTTGCACTGGCGGCATTCCGGCGTGTACAGGGGGATGACGTGGTCATCCTTTTTCAGGCTTTTCACGCCCGGGCCCACGTCGACGACGATGCCGGCGCCTTCATGGCCGAGAATCGAGGGGAAGATGCCTTCCGGATCGGCGCCTGACAGGGTGTAGTAATCGGTGTGGCAAATGCCGGTGGCCTTGATCTCGACCAGTACTTCGCCCTCGCGCGGGCCGGCCAGGTCGACTTCCTCAATGGTCAAAGGCGCGCCCGCCTTCCATGCAATCGCTGCTTTGGTTTTCATGTGTGTCCTGTGTATGGTTGAACCAGGCGCGCCAGCGCGCCGTATCGCCACATCATAACAAGGCAGGCGCCGACGTGCCACGCCGACGCCGGTGCAACGCTTACTTGGTTTTCGCGCGATTGAGGAAGGCGCCGTGCAGGCCGTTCAGGGTTTCCTCGGCCAGCAGCAGCTGGCTGGCGATTTCATTGATCTTGCGGCGGCTGGAGCGGGCGTGGTCGCGCAGCACTTCGAACGCCGTGTTGCGGTCCGTCTGGAATTTTCCCATCAAGAGGCCCACGGCCAGACTCGTTTCGCGGCCGGCGGCCAGGGCCGCGTTCAGGTTCAGTTCGGTACGCCGCAGCTGGCGGATTTCATCGGCGCGCGCCAGGCCCGCTTCGAACGCCGGCATCAAGCGGCCCTCGTCGACGGGTTTCACCACATAGCCGACGGCGCCGTAGGCGGCCGCCTGCTTACCCGATTCGCTGTCGCCGCTGCCGGACAGGAACATGAACGGCACGGCCGTTTCGCCGTGCAGGCGCTTGGCCAGTTCCAGGCCGGACATGCCCGGCATATGGATGTCGAGCAAGGCTAAGTCGGGCTCGCGCTGGGCGATCAGCTGCAGCGCCACTTCGGCCGAATGGGCCAGGGCCGTCTCGTAGCCGGCATGGCGCAGGACTTCGCCGAGGAATTCCAACAGGAGCTGGTCATCGTCAACGATCAGGATAAGGCGTTTCGCGGCGGCTGGCTGGCTCATGGGTAAAGGGACCTCGGTAATGAATGATGTTCTTATTATATGCCGATTATTCTCCCAAACCAGCCTTGCACGCCCATGCTCATGCCGCGAACAAGTGATTGAATTGCTGCACCGCAATATCTATATCGTCTGCTTGATAGACGCTAGTGATGGCCGCCACCATGTCGGCCCCACGCGCCACCAGCGGCGCCGCGTTCTCGGGTGTCATGCCGCCGATCACCACGCAGGGCAAGGCGATCTCGCGCTTGGCCTGCAGCACGATATCGAGCGGCGTCGTCACCGGATATTTTTTCACCAGCGACGGATAGAAGCCGCCGAAGGCCACATAGCTGGCGCCGCCCGCCTCGGCCGTCCGCGCCAGGGCCAGGTCGCCATAGCAGGAGGCGCCGATGAGCTTATCCCTGCCCAGACGCGCGCGTACCTGCGCCACGGACGCATCCGTTCCGCCCACGTGCACGCCGTCCGCGTCGAGCTCTTCGCACAGTTCGATAAAATCGTTGATGATGAAAGGCACGCCATACTTGCGGGCCAGCGCCAGCAAGGCGCCAGCCTGTTCACGCCGCTGCTGCGCCTCGGCGCTCTTGTGGCGATATTGCAGCAGGGCCACGCCGCCGTGCAAAGCCTGTTCCGTGATATCGAGCAGGCGGTCGGTGTCATCCCAGTTCGGGGTGACCAGATACAGTCCACGCATGATGTTTTCCTTATTGAATGAATCGTTGCGGCATCAGCTGGCCTGGCGCAATCGCGTATGCGCCGGCCAGGGCCGCATGGCAATAGCGTTGCGCGCCATCGAGCGCCTCCTGCATCGGCAGGCCTTGCGCCAGGCGCGCGGCGATGGCCGACGCCAAGGTGCAGCCACTGCCGTGGAAGGCGCCGGGCAGGCGCGGCCAGCGCCATGTCTGCTCCCCGCCTCCGGCATCAAGCCAACGGTTGAGCACTTCCTCACCGTCGCCATGCCCGCCCGTCACCAGCACGTGCTGGCAGCCTTGCGCGCGCAAGTTTTCTGCGCCGCCGAGGGCCGCCGCTTCCGGCCCGTTCGGTACGATGACGGTCGTCAGCGGCAGCAAGGGCGCCAGTGCCAGCACGGCATCGTCCCGGCTGAGCACGTCGCCATGGCCGCTGGCCAGCACGGGATCGAGCACGACGGGTAAATCCGGCCGCTCCAGGCGCCATTGCGCGATCAGTTGCGCAATGACGGCCGCATTCGCGGCGCTGCCGGGAATGCCGATTTTCACGGCATGAATCGCCATCTTGTCGGTCAGGGCCAGCGCCTGCCGGCGCAGCAGCTCCGGCGCCACCGGCTGCACACCAAACACGCGGTCGTTGTCCTGCACCGTCAAGGCCGTGATGACGGGCAAGGCATGCGCGCCCTGCGCGGCAATCGCCACGATATCGGCGGCGATGCCGGCGCCGCCCGACGGATCGGCGCCGGCAAACACCAGCACAGTGTGGCGCATCGGCACCATCACGCCAGGCGGCCCGCCATCGGCGACGATGGCGAGGCGGCGAATTTGCGCGGCATGCGCCCCGCCAAAAAAGCTTCGCGCCCGGCCCGCACGGCCAGCTTCATCGCATGCGCCATGCGCACGGGGTCGCGCGCGCCGGCAATCGCCGTGTTCATCAGCACGCCATCGCAGCCGAGCTCCATGGCGATGGCCGCATCCGACGCCGTGCCCACGCCCGCATCGACGAGCACCGGCACCTTCGCCTGATCGATGATCAGCGACAAGTTCCACGGATTCAGGATACCCATGCCCGAACCGATCAGGGAAGCGAGCGGCATGACGGCCACGCAGCCGATGTCTTCCAAAATCTTCGCCTGGATGGGGTCATCGCTGCAGTAGACCATCACGTCAAAGCCATCCTTGACCAGCGCTTCGGCCGCGACCAGGGTTTCCGGCATGTGCGGAAACAGGGTCTTCTCGTCGCCCAGTACTTCGAGCTTCACCAGATTGCGCCCGCCCAAGAGTTCCCGCGCCAGCTGCAAGGTGTAGACGGCGTCTTTCGCGTTGTAGCAGCCGGCCGTGTTCGGCAATATCGTGTACTGGTCGGGCGGCACGAAATCGAGCAGGCTGGGCGCGTTCGGATCCTGGCCGATATTGACCCTGCGGATCGCCACCGTGATGATCTGTGCTTCCGCCGCGTCCGTCGCTTCGCGCGTCTGCGGCAAATCCTTGTACTTGCCGCTGCCGACCAGCAGGCGCGACTGGTACTGTTTTCCCGCGATGGTCAGCAGGTCGTTGTTTGTTGCGGTATGCATGTGCTTTTCCTTGTCTGTTTTCAACTTAACCGCCGCCGATGGCGCGCACGATCTCTACCTGGTCTTGTGTCTGCAAGACCTGTGCGGGCCACGCCTTGCGCGGCACGACGTTGCGGTTGACGGCCAGCGCCAGCGCCTGGTTTTCCAGCGACAGGGCGGCGATCAGCTGGTCGAGGGTTTGCCCGGTCGGCACCTGGTGCGGCGCGCCGTTGAGCGTGATCGGTATCAATGCAGTCATCACGCTCTCCTTCAGACCTTGCGGTACAGCTCGGCGCCGTTCTTGATGAATTCGATGGCTTTCACCTCCATCCCCTGCTGGAGCGCCTTGTCTTCCGCGATGCCCATGCCGGCCGCGTATTCGCGCACTTCCTGCGTGATCTTCATCGAGCAGAAGTGGGGGCCGCACATGGAGCAGAAATGCGCCACCTTGGCCGAATCCTTGGGCAAGGTTTCATCGTGGAATTCGCGCGCCTTGTCCGGGTCCAGGCCGATGTTGAACTGGTCATCCCAGCGGAATTCGAAGCGCGCCTTCGACAGGGCGTTGTCGCGGATTTGCGCGCCCGGATGGCCCTTGGCCAGGTCGGCCGCATGCGCCGCAATCTTGTAGGTGATGATGCCGTCCTTGACGTCGGCCTTGTTGGGCAGGCCCAGGTGTTCCTTCGGCGTCACGTAGCACAGCATGGCCGTGCCATACCAGCCGATCATGGCCGCGCCGATGCCCGAGGTGATGTGGTCGTAGCCGGGCGCGATGTCCGTCGTCAGCGGTCCCAGCGTGTAGAACGGCGCTTCGCCGCACTGCTCCAGCTGCAAGTCCATGTTTTCCTTGATCAGCTGCATCGGCACGTGGCCAGGGCCCTCGATCATCACTTGCACGTCGTGCTTCCAGGCCACCTGCGTCAGCTCGCCCAGGGTCTTCAGTTCGCCCAGCTGCGCCTCGTCGTTGGCGTCGTAGATGGAACCGGGGCGCAAGCCGTCGCCCAGCGAGAACGACACGTCATACGCCTTCATGATTTCGCAGATGTCTTCAAAATGCGTGTACAGGAACGATTCCTGGTGATGCGCCAGGCACCATTTCGCCATGATGGAGCCGCCGCGCGAGACGATGCCCGTCAGCCGCTTGGCCGTCATCGGCACATAGCGCAGCAGCACGCCCGCGTGGATGGTGAAATAATCGACGCCCTGCTCGGCCTGTTCAATGAGGGTGTCGCGGAAGATTTCCCAAGTTAAATCTTCGGCCTTGCCATTGACCTTTTCCAGCGCCTGGTAAATCGGCACGGTGCCGATCGGCACGGGGCTGTTGCGCACGATCCATTCGCGCGTCTCGTGGATGTGCTTGCCGGTGGACAGATCCATCACGTTGTCGCCGCCCCAGCGGATGGCCCAGGTCATCTTCTCCACTTCCTCGCCGATCGACGAGGTGACGGCCGAATTGCCGATGTTCGCGTTGATTTTCACCAGGAAATTGCGGCCGATGATCATCGGTTCCACTTCCGGGTGGTTGATGTTGGCGGGAATGATGGCGCGGCCGCGGGCGATTTCCTCGCGCACGAATTCGGCAGTAATTTCGGCCGGGATGCTGGCGCCGAACGACTGGCCCGGGTGCTGGCGGCCCATCAGCTCGGCCAGGCGCTCGCCCATGGGGCCGGAAGCCTTGAGCTCGCGCAAGTATTCCTGGCGGCGCATGTTTTCGCGGATGGCGACGAATTCCATTTCCGGCGTGATGATGCCGCGCCTCGCGTAATGCATTTGCGTCACGTTCTTGCCCGCAATGGCGCGGCGCGGCTTGCGGTGCAGGTTGAAACGCAGCTCGGCCAGCTTCGGGTCCGCCAGCCGGGCGATGCCGTAGTCGGAGGTGGGGCCGGGCAATTCCTCCGTGTCGGCGCGCTCCATGATCCACGGCAGGCGCGGCGTATCGAGGCCGGAGCGGATGTCGATCTGCACGTCCGGGTCCGTGTAGGGGCCGGACGTGTCGTAGACATAGATCGGCGGATTCTTTTCGCCGCCGAACGACGCTTCCGTGTCGGACTGGCGGATCTCGCGCATGGGCACGCGGATGTCGGGGCGGCTGCCTTCCACATAGATCTTGCGCGAATTGGGCAGCGGCGCGATGGCGGCTTCGTCGACCGTGGCGGTGGCGGAGAGGAATTTCGGGTTGGCGTTCATTTTGGCTCCTTGGCTAGACTATTTTTAAGCCTGGAGCCAGCTAAGGAGGTTCGGCTGCGCGCACGCGGAAAAGCGGGGTGCGTTCATCCTAAAGCTTCCCTTCGCTGGCATTATCCAGATCAGGTTCGGAGGGTATTTCTCACCCGCGCTTGCACTGTGTTTCCACAGCGAAAGGCAGGACCCCTAGCGTTTGCCGCCTTGCGGCAGCGAGCCAATTATACGCGGTTCACGCCGCGTGGCCAGATGATTTCTTGACGATGTCGTGTTTGTGCACCTGCTGCAATGCAGCAGATGCGGCGCCTACTTTTTCTTGCCCCAGCGCCAGCCGGTCGGTTCGCCCTTCAGCTGGCAGATGAAAATGAGCACGGCAACGATGGCCACTTCATAGACGATGTAGCCCACCAGCATGGTTTGCGGCGGGAACAGGAAAGCGCCGCAGGCGAACAGCGCCAGCGCGGCCAGGAATACCAGCCAGCCCTGCCAGGTGATGGGCAAGCCCCAGCCCCAGCCATAGGTCTTGGCGGGGAACCAGTATTGCGGTGGTGATTTGTCAGCCATGATGCTTTCCTTGTCGATATGGATGGCAGCAAGTATAAATCAACGGTCGGCAATCAAACAGTGCGATGGCGCTCCGTGACATCGAGGCCGATGCCGCGGTAGCCGATGAAGCGGCTGCCCGTATCGAACATCGGTTCGCCGCTGACCTGCAGGTACTGCGTGCTGCCGTCGAGGTTGGCGCGGCTGTAGATAAAATCGAGAAACGGTTCGCGCGCGGCAATTTTTGCATCGAGCAGCGCGCGCTCGGCCGCGTTCCAGCGCTGCGGTTCTTCCTCGCTGCCGATGCCCAGCATTTCAGCCACGGGGCCGGAAAAGCGCGTCAGATTACCCTGCGCATCCTGTTCCCAGTACCAGTCGGACGACAGTTCCGTGAAGCGCTGGAAACGCGCTTCGCTTTCGCGCAGCTCCGCCGTGCGTTCTTCCACCATTTGTTCCAGCGACTTGTTGTATTCGGCCAGCTTCTGGTACAACAAGCGCACTTCCAGCATGTTGTGGATGCGCGTTTTCACTTCCACCAGGTCGAAGGGCTTGCTGACGAAGTCCTTGGCGCCGGCCTGCAGCGCGCGCAACTTGTGGCCGGGCTGGGCCGTGATCACCAGCACGGGCAGATAGCTGCCCGCCTCGATGTCGCGCAAGCCTTCCATGACTTCGAAGCCATCCATTTCCGGCATCTGCAAGTCGAGCAGGATCAGGTCGTAGCGGTGCTGCTGGTGCAGCGCGCGCACGGCTTGCGGGTCCATGGTGGAGGTGATGCGCGTATAGCCGGCATTGCGCAGCACCTGTTCCAGCAGCATGACGTTCGCCTCCTGGTCATCGACGATGAGAATGCTGGCGTTCAGGATCTCGGTGGCTTGAAGCATGGCGGTATTCCTAAAAATAAGTGCTGAATTAGCGTACTGCGTGAATGTCGTCGGCCAGGCCGTGCGCGGCCGCATGGTGCAGGGCCACGTCGAGCGCATCCATGAATTCGACGACCTTGATCGGCTTGGTCAGGTAGCGGAAGAAGCCCGCTTCCAGGCCTTTCTCGATGTCGCGCGGCACGGCGTTGGCCGACAGGGCCATCACGGGAATATGGCTGGTGAGCGGGTCATCATGCAGGATATGCAAGGCGCCATAGCCGCTGATGCCAGGCAGGTTGATATCCATCAAGATCACGTCCGGCTGATACGTGCGCGCCAGGTCGATGCCCAGGTGCGCATCGATAGCCGTCAGCAGCTTCAAATCGCTGCGGCGGGCGATCAATTGCTCCACCAGCGCCAGGTTGGCGGGATTGTCTTCCACATACAGCAAGGTGCGCTGGATTTCCTGATTTTCCTGCACCACAGGCAAGACTTCGCCCTCCTCCAGGTGCAGCTCAGGCGCGCGCGAGGCCTTGAATTCCACCCAGAAGGTGGTACCCAGGCCCACCGTGCTATCGACGCCAATCTCACCGCCCATCAGTTCGACCAACTGCTTGGTGACGACCAGGCCGATGCCCGTGCCCTCTTCCGTGCTGCTTTCCTGACCCAGGCGGTTGAAAGGCTGAAACAGCTGACTCATCTGTTCGGCATTCAGGCCGGCGCCGCTGTCGGTGACGCTGGTGCGCACTTTGTCGCCGCGCTGGCGGCAATCGACTTTCACGCTGCCGCCGCTCTGGTTGTACTTGATGGCGTTCGACAGCAGATTGATCATCACCTGCTTGACGCGCGTACGGTCGGCATGCACATAGAAAGCCTGGCCGCAGCGGGGGAAATGCATGCTGATGCCGCGCTTTTCGGCCTGCGGCGCGATCATCGCCTGGCAATCCTGCAGCACGTCGAGCAAGGACATCGCTTCTTCCGACATGGTGACCTTGCCCGACTCGATCATGGCCAGGTCGAGGATTTCATTGATCAAACGCAAAAGATACCAGCCGCCCTTGAGGATCTGGTCGATCGAGCGCTGCTGCGGCACGCTCGGCGCCGGCGTCTCGGACGCCATCAGCTGGGCAAAGCCCAGCACGGCGTTCAGGGGCGTGCGCAATTCATGGCTCATGCTCGACAGAAACTCGGACTTGGCCAGGTTCGCCTTTTCCGCCGCCTGGCGGGCCTTTTCCATTTCGATATTCGTGTCTTGCAAAGCCAGTTCGAACTGCTTGCGCTCCGTCACGTCGCGGGCGGCGGCAAATACGCCCTGCAGCTTGCGGTTGCGGTCGTGGAAAGTCGAGGCGTTGTATGACACCACCGTCTGCTTGCCGTCGCGCGCCAGGGCCGTCAGCTCGTAATTGGTCAACTTTCCTTCACGCAACACGCGCGCGATGGCTTCCTCGGCCCGTTCCGGTTCCGTAAAGTAATTCTTGCACGGCGCGCCAATCAATTCGTCGCGCGTGCAGCCCGTCAACGCTTCCATTTGCTGGTTGACGTCGCTGATGATGCCGCGCGGATCCGTCGTCATCAGGGCGTCGATATTCGATTCGATCAGCGAGCGCGTATAGAACTGCTGTTCGCGCAAGCGCTGATCCAGCAGCGCCTGTTCCGCTTCGACCTGCTTGCGCGCCGTGTTGTCGGTGCCGATCAGCAAGTAACCGATGACCTTGCTCTGCGCGTCGCGCAGGGCCGTCACGGAAACCATGGCAGGAAAACGGCTGCCATCCTTGCGGATATACGTCAGTTCATACACGTCTTCGATGCCGCGCGAGGCCTTGAACACGAGCGCTTCCACGCCGGGCGTGATGACGGTGTCGAGTTCGGCACTGAGGGCGGCGGCGCGCGCGATGATTTCTTGCGCGTCGGAAATGCCGGCCGGCGTCAGCTTGTCGACCACGTCGCTGGCTGCATAGCCGAGCATGCGTTCGGCGCCCACATTGAAAATCTGGATCACGCCCTGCGCATCGGTGGCGATGCAGGAGAAATTGGCGCTATTGAAAATCGCATCCTGCAAGGCGCCCGCCTTGAGCAGCTGACGCGGCAGGCTGGCCGCCACCGTGCGCCGGTACAGCGCCGCCAGCAGCATCAGCAACAGGAAGACCAGCGCGTCAATGACGCATGCCGTCTCGAACGGTGCGCGCCAGGCCAGCACGCCGACGGCCAGCAGCACGATGGCACTGAAGGAAAACGCCAGCGCCATGGGCCAGCGCGAAGCGACGCCGGTGGGAATTTTTTCAACAGATTGCATGAGGTAGCCTGGGCTGTGACAACGATAGGAAGGAAATGCGGTGATCAGGAACCTTGGCGCTGGCGCACGTCCGATAGCAGGCGCGTGAATTCCTTCTTCACCACGCCATAGCATTCGCACACATGGCCTTCGAGTCCGGCGCGGTCCAGCACGGAGATATGGCCGCGCCGGTAGCTGATGAAGCCGCGCGTCTGCAGGCGCCCGGCCGCTTCCGTCACGCCTTCGCGGCGCACGCCCAGCATGTTGGCAATCAACTCCTGCGTCATCGTCAGCTCGCGGTTCGGCAGGCGGTCCATGGTCAGCAGCAGCCAGCGGCACAGCTGCTGCTCCACCGTATGGTGGCGGTTGCACACGGCCGTTTGCGACATTTGCGTGATCAGGGCTTGCGTATAGCGCAGCAGCAAGCGCATGACGGGACCGGCGCGGTCGAATTCCTCCATCAGCAGATGGGCCTTCAGCCGGTAGCCGACGCCGCCCGTCTGCACGACGGCGCGGCTCGGCGT
Source organism: Janthinobacterium sp. JF4 (assembly GCF_059617925.1). Lineage (NCBI taxonomy): Bacteria > Pseudomonadati > Pseudomonadota > Betaproteobacteria > Burkholderiales > Oxalobacteraceae > Janthinobacterium > Janthinobacterium sp. JF4. The sequence continues at coordinate 81,216 of NZ_JCAQAV010000015.1, forward strand.
CGAGTTCCCGCCCATGAACAGCGACACGCCCACGACGCCTTCATTGCCGACGCCGGCAATCTCCGACGAGCCGCCGTTTTCCAGCAGGTAGTGAATGGAAACGATGGCCGTGGTGGGGAAATACACATGCTGCAGCTTGTCGCCCGAATCGTAGATCACATCACCGAGCAGCATGGAGACCTGCTCCAGGTGGGGGGCCAGGCGCGCGAAATCGGCGTCAAGCATGGCGGCGAGCAAATGGTTTTGATTCGGGTTGTGCAGCTGGGCATGCGGACTCGACATGGGCAATTTTCCTGGTTTCCAGTCGTCAGCTAGGGGATCAATGAAAGGCGGCCGAACGAGGGGCACCATATAGTGCAGCGTAACACAGCGCTGCCACAGTGCCCCGACTATATTTCTTGTCGGCATCGCCGTCCGTTCGCCAGCGAACGGACGGTCAGGCACTCCGCGCCCTACAGTCAGTCACTGTCAGGGCTGCCGTATCACGGATCGGCGCCGGCACTGCTACCGGACGCCATCATGCAATCATTCTTCAAACGTATCTCCATTTCCGTTTCCACCTCGGCCCTGATCACCCTGGCGGTCGGGCTGTGCCTGACGGCCCTGTGCTACGCCTCGGCGCGCCAGATCGAGTCGGAAAGCACACGGCTGCTGCTGCAGTACCACACCAGCGGACACACGCTGCGCGCCGCCATGCTGCCCGCCAACGGCATGAGCCTGGATGCGAACCATCGCGGTTCCCTGTACGTGCTGCTGGGCGGACTGCTGTCAAGCCTGCTGGCAACGGCGTATGTGTTTCAGCTGGTGTCGCGCAATTCCGTGATTGCGCGCATCACGGGCGAACGCACGGCGGCGCTGCAGTTTGCCAATTTGCGCCTGTCTGAAGACATCGCTGCGCGCATGCACAATGAAAAGTCATTGCGTTTGCGCGAACGCATCATCGAAGTATCGGCCAACGCCATCATCCTGTGCAGCGCCGACGCGCCGGGCTATCTGATCGAATACGTCAACCCCGCCTTCGAGCGCATCACCGGCTATGCGGCCGGCGAAGTCATCGGCCAGCGCCTGGAAGACTTGCAAGGTCCCGAGCAAGGGCGGCAAGACATGCACGCGATTACGGCGGCCCTGCGCGAACAGCGCGAAGGCAAGGCCATCGTGCGCAATTTCCGCAAGGATGGCAGCAGCTACTGGAGCGAGCTGTTCGTCGCACCCGTGCGCGACGATGGCGATGGCGCGCTCAGCCACTTTGTCGTGGCGCAATACGACATCAGCACCGTCATGCGCTTCGAACAGGAGATGGAATTCCAGGCCAGGCACGACATCCTGACGGGCCTGGCCAACCGGGCCCTGCTGCGCGAACGGCTGGAGCTGGCGATGGCCGTGACGCGGCGCAGCGGCCTGCCCCTGTGGGTGGTCTTCATCGACCTCGACCGCTTCAAATTCGTCAACGATACCCTGGGCCATGATGCGGGCGACCTGGTGCTGAAAAGCGTGGCCGTGCGCCTGCGCGACGCCACGCGCGAAGTCGACACGGTGGCGCGCCTGGGCGGCGACGAATTCGTGCTGCTGCTGCCCCAGCATGGCAATGGCGAACCGGGCGCCGCCATCCTGCAGCGCATCCAGGATGCCGTGGCGCAGCCGCTGCAACTGGGCGAGTATGAATTCTTTCTCAGCTGCTGCATGGGCGTGGCCGTGTATCCCGACGATGGCCAGAATGCAGACACCTTGATCAAGCACGCCGACATCGCCATGTACCGCGCCAAGGAACAGGGACGGGGCCAATGGCAATTCTATGCCTCGGGCATGAATGCGGGCACTCTGGAGCGGCTGGGGCTGGAGAGCGAATTGCGCCACGCCCTGGAGCGCGGGCAGTTTCACCTCGAATACCAGCCTCAGCTGGACTTGGCCAGCGGCAAGGTAGTGGGTATGGAAGCGCTGCTGCGCTGGCACCATCCGCAGCTGGGACGCATTCCGCCTGCCAGCTTCATCGGCCTGGCCGAGGAAATGGGCTTGATCACCCCCATCGGCGACTGGGTGCTACGCACGGCGTGCGCCCAGACGCGCGCCTGGCAACTGGCCGGCCATGGCCCGCTGCGCCTGGCAGTCAACCTGTCGGCGCGGCAATTCAAGCAAAGGAATCTGCTGCACGCGGTGGCGCAGGCGCTGGCCGAGACCGGCCTCGACGCCGCCCATCTGGAACTGGAATTGACGGAAAGCATGGTCATGCATAACGTGGAGCAAGCCACGGCCATCATGGCCAACCTGAAGGCGCTGGGCGTGCAACTGTCCATCGACGACTTCGGCACCGGCTATTCCAGCCTGGCCTATCTGCGCCACTTCCCCATCGACGTGCTGAAAATCGACAAGACTTTCGTCAGCGACATCACGCACAGCGACGACGATGCGGCCATCGTGCGCGCCATCATTTCGCTGGCGCACAGCTTGCGCCTGAAAGTGATCGCCGAAGGCGTGGAAACGGCGCAGCAGCTGGCCTTCCTGCGCCAGCAAGGCTGCGACCAGATGCAGGGCTACCTGTTCAGCCGACCCCTGGCCGCCCCCGCCTTCGAAGCGCTGTTGCACGAAGGCAGCATGCTGCCCGCTTAGCGTGACGGTTTAAAACGCGTGGCGCAGGCCGATGTTGAAGGCGCGGTTGCCGCTGCCCACTTCCGTCGCATTGCCCACCATGTAGGCGGCGTCATTGCGGTTGCGGATGTGCGCGTAGGCAAGATACACCTTGCTGCGCTTGGACAAGGCATACGTGGCGCCGATGGCCAGCTGCTGCGCATCGCGGTTGGCAGCATCGCGGTCGTCCTTGTGGATGAACGAGGCCAGCAAGGTCGTCGCGCCAAGCGGCACGGACACACCGACGATGGCGTCGCGGCTGTCGCTCGATTGCGCCGGGGCCTGCGCTGCGCCATACGGATTTTCCGCAAAGAACATGGTGCTGCCATCGCCCGTGTTGCGACCATAGCCGGCAAACGCGGTGGCCACGCCAAAGTTGTAGTTACCGGCCAGGATGGTGTTGTTGACGTCGGCCTTGCCCGGCTCGCCGCCACGGCTCTGGCGCGCCAGGCGCAAGGTCAGGGGGCCGTTGACATAGCCGAGGGCCAGGCCCAGCGAGCGTTGATCTGCCGCCATCCCCGTGTGTTCGCCGGCACCATACATGACGGTGCCAGTCACGCCGCGCCACTCCGGCGACGTGTAGCGCACGGTATTGTCGATGCGCGTGGCCGAATAGCCGGCCAGGTTGGTCGAAGCACCGGCCATGCCGCCCTCAAACGGGTCGGCCACGTCCGTCAGCGCCTGGCTTTGCAGGTTGTACTGGCGGCCCACGGTCAGCATGCCCAGAGGACTGTTGAGGCCGACAAATGCCTGGCGGCCAAACAACTGGCCAGCCTGGTCGGAGCGGCCCGTGTCGCTCAGCACACCCGCTTCCAGGGTGAACACGGCTTGCAAGCCATTGCCCAGGGATTCCGTGCCGCGCAGGCCGAGGCGCGAGCCGGCCGACACGCCGCTGGTGAGCTTGCTGATACCGCGCTCCTGCACCAGGCCCGCATCCATCAAGCCATACAGGGTGACGGACGACTGGGCGTGGGCGGCAGGCATGGCGCCCACGCTGGCGATGGACGAAACGAGGCCGAGGGTGATCGAGATTTTTTTCATGCTGGTTTCCTTGTAAAGGCAAAACCGGGAAAGCGCGCGGCCATGGCGCGGCCGCAGGCGTCAAGGCGCGCTGTAGTTACGTGCCGTATCGAAAGACGACGGGCCAGATAACGACATTCCTGGCTAAGCTGTGGCGGCGCGGCCGGCAAAGACGATGGCGCGCGCTATTCCGCCGTGAATGGTGCACCGCTGGCGGTGCGCGTGGCTCAGGCGCCCGGCCCGAAGGGGACGCGCTGAAGGTGGCTGGCATCGCAGATGCGCTGGCCTTGAGACGCGGACGGGTGTTGGATATGAAACTTTGATGCCACCGCGTCTGCTGGCGCCGTCCGCAAGGATGAGGCAGGAGGCGCCGAGGCCGGCATTATAGCATCGGCAGCGCGCCTATCCCCGTTTGATTGCGGGAAAACGGTCCGCAAAGCCGCCAAAACACTGAAAAAGACCTGTTGCCACGCTGCAGGCGATGCCGTGTCATCTATAATGGTTCCTTTTGCCAATCACACGCCAAATCATGGAATTAGCCAAGTCTTTCGAGCCCGCCGACATTGAACAATTCTGGCGCACCGAGTGGGAACAGCGCGGTTACTTCGCCGCCACCCTCGATGCCGGAAAACCTTCCTTCAGCATCCAGTTGCCGCCGCCGAACGTCACCGGCACCCTGCACATGGGCCATGCGTTCAACCAGACCATCATGGATGGCCTGACCCGCTACCACCGCATGCTGGGCCATAACACGGCCTGGATACCCGGCACCGACCACGCGGGCATCGCCACGCAAATCGTCGTGCAACGCCAGCTGGACGCGCAAAAGATTTCGCGGCATGACCTGGGCCGCGAAAAATTCGTGGAAAAAGTGTGGGAATGGAAAGAAAAATCCGGCTCCATCATCACCGGTCAGATGCGCCGCCTGGGCGCCTCGGCCGACTGGCAGCGCGAATACTTCACGATGGATGAACCGCGCTCGAAAGTCGTCACCGACGTCTTCGTGCGCCTGTTCGAGCAAGGCCTGATCTACCGCGGCAAGCGCCTCGTCAACTGGGACCCCGTGCTGGGCACGGCTGTGTCCGACCTGGAAGTGGTGTCCGAGGAAGAAGACGGCTCCATGTGGTACATCAAGTACCCGCTGGCCGACGGCAGCGGTTTCCTGACGGTGGCCACCACGCGTCCTGAAACCATGCTGGGCGACGTGGCCGTGGCCGTCGATCCGACGGACGAGCGCTACACGGCGCTGGTGGGCAAGATGCTGAAACTGCCGTTGACCGACCGCGAAATCCCCATCATCGCCGACGAATACGTCGACAAGGAGTTCGGCACCGGCTGCGTCAAGATTACCCCGGCGCACGACATGAACGATTACGCCGTGGGCCAGCGCCACAAACTGGCGCAGATCGTCATCCTGACGCTGGACGCGAAGATCACCGACGACGCGCCCGAGGCCTACCGCGGCATGGACCGCTTCGCCGCGCGCAAGCAGATCGTCGCCGACCTGGACGCGCAAGGCTTGCTGGAACAGGTCAAGCCGCACAAGCTGATGGTGCCGCGCGGCGACCGCACGGGCGTCGTCATCGAGCCGATGCTGACGGACCAGTGGTTCGTCGCCATGAGCAAGCCGGCCCCGGAAGGCACGTTCTTCCCGGGCAAATCGATCGCGGAAACGGCGCTGGACAAGGTCGCCAATGGCGAAATCAAGTTCGTGCCGGAAAACTGGAGCACCACCTACAACCAGTGGCTCAACAACATCCAGGACTGGTGTATCTCGCGCCAGCTGTGGTGGGGCCATCAAATCCCGGCCTGGTACGACGACAAGGGCAATATCTTCGTTGCCAAGACCGAAGGCGAGGCACAAGCCAAGGCGCAGGCTGCCGGCAGCACGGGCCCCTTGAAACGCGACGACGACGTGCTCGACACGTGGTTCTCGTCGGCGCTCGTGCCGTTCTCGACCATGGGTTGGCCGGAAGAAACGCCAGACATGAAGGCCTTCCTGCCATCGTCCGTGCTGGTGACGGGTTTCGACATCATCTTCTTCTGGGTCGCGCGCATGGTCATGATGACGGCGCACTTCACGGGCAAGGTGCCGTTTGAAACCGTCTACGTGCACGGCCTGGTGCGCGATTCGACGGGGCAGAAGATGTCCAAGTCGAAGGGCAACACCCTGGACCCGATCGACCTGATCGACGGCATCGACCTGGAAGGCTTGATCGTCAAGCGCACCACGGGCCTGATGAACCCGCGCGATGCGGAAAAGATCACCAAGGCGACGCGCAAGGAATTCCCGGAAGGCATTTCGGCCTACGGCACGGACGCCGTGCGCTTCACCATGGCCAGCTATGCCTCGCTGGGCCGCAACATCAATTTCGACCTGGGCCGCTGCGAAGGCTACCGCAACTTCTGCAACAAGATGTGGAACGCCACCCGTTTCGTCATGATGAATACGGAAGGCAAGGATTGCACAGCCAATGACGCCGACCTGTCGCAAGCGGATAAATGGATCATCTCGCTGCTGCAAAAGGCGGAGCTGGACGTGGCCAAGGGCTTTGAAGACTTCCGTTTCGACAATATCGCCGCCACCATCTACAAGTTCGTCTGGGACGAGTATTGCGACTGGTACCTGGAAGTGGCCAAGGTGCAAGTACAGCAGGGCACGGAAGGCCAGCAGCGCGCCACCCGCCACACCCTGCTGCGCGTGCTGGAAGTGGTGCTGCGCCTGGCCCATCCGATCATCCCGTTTGTCACGGAAGCGCTGTGGCAGAGCGTTGCGCCGCTGGCCGGCAAGCTGCCGAAGGCCGAAGGCGAGCCCAAAGACGTGTCGATCATGATGCAGCCGTATCCGATCGCCAACACCGACAAGATCGATGAATCGGCCGAAGCGTGGATGCAGCACCTGAAAGCCTTGACGGACGCGACGCGCAACCTGCGCGGCGAAATGCAGATCTCGCCTTCCGTGCGCGTGCCGCTGATCGTCGAAGCGGGCAATGCGACGGAAAAGGCCGCGCTGGCCTCGTACGCGCCCTACATCCAGTCGCTGGGCAAGCTGGCCGACGTGCAGATCGTCGATACGCTGCCGGACTCGCCAGCGGCCGTCGCCATCGTCGGCACCACCAAGCTGATGCTGAAAGTGGAAATCGACGTGGCGGCCGAACGCGAGCGCCTGGGCAAGGAAATTGCTCGCATCGAAGCGGAAATTGCCAAAGTGAATGGCAAATTAGGCAATGAAAGCTTCGTCGCGCGCGCCCCGGCCGCCATCGTTGCGCAAGAAAACGAGCGTTTGCTCAGTTTTTCGGCCACAATTGAAAAATTGCGCGAACAGTTTGCTAAACTAGCCAGCGCATAAGGCAAGTTTGGAAAGATTGCGCGGCGTCACCCGTGACGCCGCGCAGGATGGCTGGTCTTGCCTTGGTATATACACTGTTCGTGACCCGATCAAGAAAACCAATGGAGACTAGCAATGCATAAACTATTCAAAGCAAGCGTACTGGTGGCCGCCCTGGCCATCACCGGCAGCGCCACCGCGCGCGACGGCAACTACACCCCCGTCGGCACATGGAAAACCATCGATGACGCCACCGGCAAGCCCAAAGCCATCGTGCGTATTACGGAAAACAACGGCGTTTTGCAAGGCAAGATCGAAAAGCTGTTGCGCGGACCGGATGAAGACCAGAATCCAAAATGTGACAAATGCAAAGATGCCAACAAGGACCAGCCCATCATCGGCCTCGTCATGCTGACGGGCCTGAAACAGGACGGCAATGAATGGAGCGGCGGTCAAATTCTCGACCCGGCCGACGGCAAGGTCTACAAGACCAAGGCGGAATTGATCGATGGCGGCACCAAGCTGAAATTGCGTGCCTATGTGGGCATTCCCATGATCGGACGCACGCAAACCTGGCTGCGCGAAGACTAAGCAGCGCACGCCCTGTTCGAATGAAGCCGGCGTTGCGCCGGCTTTTTTGTGTCTGTTTTCCGCACTCGGCCGTTGTTTTTCAGGCCGAATCGCTCCCTTTTGCGGCCGTTCGCAGCCAAAGACAAGCTAAGCGCGCCAGCGCACATACCTCCAGTTTCCAAAATGAAATAGTGCATGCCTGTGACGCCATCGCCCTGTAGCGAAGGGCGGCATGGCTCTGCAGGATGACCTCATCCGCGGATGCCCGGCAGTGACTGCCATGCTCAAAGGAACGCAAATGAACCTCTTCAAACGATATCTGAACCCGCTGCTCGTCTCGGCAGGTTTGCTGGCCATGGCCGCCCTGGCCGGCTGCGGCGGCGGCGACCAGGGACGCGATCCCATCCTCGGCTTGCCGGCTGCCACCTTGTCCAGCCTGGCAGTCACGCCAGCCACGGCCACGGTCGCCATCGGCGCGGGCCAGCAATTCACGGCCATCGCCACATATAGCGACGGCTCCGCGCAGGACGTCAGCGCCAAGGCGGCCTGGACGTCGGGCACGCCTGCGGCAGCCAGCGTCAATGCCAGCAGCGGCATCGCCGCCGGCGTGAGCGCCGGCAGCAGCAGCATCAGCGCCACGTTTGGCGGCAAGAGCGCGGCGGCCCAGTTGACCGTTTCCCCGGCCACCTTGACGGCCATCGCTCTCACGCCGCTCGCGCCATCGATCGCCATCGGCGGCACGCAGCAATTCGCGGTGACCGGCAGCTTCAGCGACGGCGCCACGCGCGACATCACGGCCGTGTCGGCCTTTGCCTCTGCCAATCCCGCCACGGCCAGCATCACTGCTGGCGGTCTGGCGCTCGGCAAAGTCGCCGGCACCACGCAGATCACGGCCACCGCGGGCGCGCTCAGCGCCAGCACCGTGCTGACCGTCACGCCCGCTGTGCTGCTGTCGATCGCCGTCACGCCGCAAAACCCCACCGTGCAGATCGCCGCGACGCGCCAGTTGGCCGTCCTTGCCACCTATTCGGATGGCACGACCGCTGACGTGACCGCCAGCAGCGCCTTCCTTGCCGCCACCCCGGCTTCGGCCAGCGTCGCCAGCAATGGCCTGGTCACCGGCGTTGCCTTTGGCACCAGCGTCATGACCGCCAATTTCGGCGGCAAGAGCGCCAGCACCACCGTCAACGTGCCTGCCGCCACCATCGTCAGCATCGCCGTCACGCCTGCCACCGCCAGCGTCGCCATAGGCGCCCAGCAGCAATTCATCGCCACCGCCACTTATTCGGATACTTCGACCGCCAACATCACCGCCAGCGCCCTGTGGACCAGTTCAGCGCCTGCCACGGCCACCGTGCTCAATACGGGCATAGCGACCGGCAATGCAGTCGGCATCGCCAACATCACGGCCACTTCAGGCGCCCTGTCGGGCAGCGCCGCCCTGACGGTGACGGCGGTGGTTGTGCCGCCCGTAGTGCTCGCGTCGATCGCCGTCACGCCGCAAAACCCGACGGTGCAGATCGCCGCGACACGCCAGTTGGCCGTCATTGCCACCTATTCGGATGGCTCGACCGTTGACGTGACCGCCAGCAGCGGCTTCCTTGCCGCCACCCCTGCTTCGGCCAGCGTCGCCAGCAATGGCCTGGTCACCGGCGTCGCCGCAGGCACCAGCCAGGTCACTGCCAGCTTCAACGGCATGAACGCCAGCACCACCGTCAACGTGCCTGCCGCCACCGTGGTCAGCATCGCCGTCACGCCAGCCACTGCCAGCGTCGCCGTCGGCGGCCAGCAACAATTCATCGCCACCGCAACGTATTCGGACACCTCGAACGCCATCATCACCGGCAGCGCCACCTGGAGCTCGGCTACGGCGACAACGGCAACCGTCCAGAATACGGGCGTCGCCACCGGCGTCGCCACCGGCACCAGCAACATCAGCGCCACGTTTGGCGGTCAAACAGGCAGCGCGCTGCTGACCGTCACCGCCATCCCCCCAGTCCTGAACCCGATCATTCTGGGCCGCGCGGCGCCGTTTGGCGTGCTGGCCGGCACCTCGATCACGAACAATTCGGGCGGCACCACCCTGATCACGGGCGACGTCGGTGCGCCTTCGCAAACGGTCGATCCGACCCAGGCGGCAGGCTTTACCAACTACAAGTCGGGCGCCATCCTGGCCGGCGCCATGACGGACCTGCAAGCGGCGATCACGGACGGCAATAGCCGCACTTGCGACGTCAGCTTTGCCGGCGGCATCGACCTCGGCGGCCAGACCTTCGGTCCTGGCGTGTATTGCTATGCGGGCGCCATCAGCATCACAGGGACGCTGACACTGAACGGTCCCGGCGTGTATATCTTCCGCACGGCATTGACGCTCGATTCGACCGTCAATTCGGTGGTTGCCCTGAACAATGGCGCCACGGCCGACAACGTCAGCTGGCTGCCCGTCGGCCCGACCACTCTGGCCGCGAACAGCGTCTTCAAGGGCAATATCCTGGGCCAGTCGGCCGCCATCACGGTGGGCGACAACACGACCTTGCTCAATGGCCGCGTGCTGACGGCCGCCGCCGTTACCCTGCGCAACAACCAGATCACCAAATAATCGGGACATGACCATGACTATCGCACACACACTGGGCGCCCTGAGCGTAATGGCTGGCGCCTTGCTGGCAGCGCAAGCGGCACAGGCGCAAGACAACACCTTCATCAACCCGGACTGGGCCAACAGCGCCTGGTACATCGGCGCGGGCGTGGGCCAGTCGCGCGCCACCATCGACGAGCCGCGCCTGCGCGCCAGCCTGGCCGCCAACGGCGAAACCGTCACCGGTTTTACCAAGGACCAGCGCGACACCGGCTATAAACTATTTGTCGGCCGGCAACTGAACCAGTATGTCGCCGTGGAAGCGGGCTACTTTGACCTGGGCAAGTTCGATTTCCAGTCAACTACCAGCGGCAACGGCGCGCTGAACGGGCAAGCGGCCTTTCGCGGCGTGAACCTGGACTTGCTGGGCCAGCTGCCGCTGTCGCAGCGGCTATCGTTGCTGGGACGTGTCGGCATGCACTACACCAAGACCAACACGGAATTCAGCGGCAACCGCCTGCTCGGTTCGACCAGTACCCATGCCAGCGAGCGCAAGCTCAATGCCAAGCTGGGCCTGGGCCTGGAATACAAGTTCAGCGAAGCGCTGGCCCTGCGCGGCGAAGTCGAGCGGTATCGCCTGAACGACGCTGTGGGCAACCGTGGCGATGCGGACCTGTATTCCGTCAGCCTCGTGTATAAACTGGGCCGCCCGGCCAGCGCCACGCCGGCCTACCAGCCGGCACCCGAAGTCGCCCCTGTCGTCGCCATGCCGGCACCGGTGATCGTGGCCGCACCGGCGCCGGTCCCCGTGGCGGAAAAAGTGTCGTTTGCTTCGGAGGCATTGTTTGATTTCGATCAATCGACGCTCAAGCCGCAAGGCAAGGCCGCACTGGACCAGCTACTCGGTCAGTTGACGGGCATGGATCTCGAAGTCATCGTCACGGTCGGCCATACGGATGCTGTCGGTTCCGACGCCTACAACCAGAAACTGTCGCAGCGCCGGGCCGAAGCCGTCAAGGCCTATCTGGTGGCGCAAGGCGTGGAAACGAGCCGCGTCTACACGGAAGGCAAGGGAGAAACGCAGCCCGTGGCCGACAACACGAGTGCCGCCGGGCGCGCCAAGAACCGCCGCGTGACGGTGGAAGTCGTGGGCACGCGAAAAGTCATGCGCTAAGTTTCATGCAGACGTAAAAAACCGGCAGCGCCGGTTTTTTTACGTCTGCCGCACCGCCACCGCCGGCTTGCGGTGGTGCTTGCTCAGATGCCGGTCCAGACTGTTGGCGAACTGTTGCCGGTCGGACTGGCTGAAGGCGGCCGGGCCGCCCGTGTCGACGCCGCCGCTGCGCAATTCTTCCATGAAGGCGCGCATCGTCAGTTGCTGCGCGATATTATCTTTCGTGTAAAACTCGCCGCGCGGATTGAGCGCAAAGCCGCCCTTGGTCAGCACGTCGGCGGCCAGCGGAATGTCGCCCGTGATGACGAGGTCGCCCGGGTTGAGCAGCCGGACGATTTCCTGGTCGGCCACGTCCGCGCCGGACGGCACTTGCACGGTGCGGATAAAACGCGAGGGCGGCACGCGCAAGCCCTGGTTGGCGACCAGGGTGAGCGGCAATTCCAGGCGGTCGGCCACGCGGTACAAAATTTCCTTGATGACGCCGGGACAGGCATCGGCGTCAATCCAGATCTGCATGCCGGGCGGCTGTCCGCCCTGGCTGCCGTCCGCCATCACGGTTCCCACGCTTCGCCGCCGGGGCCCATGCGCGGCGCGCTGACGCCGAAGTGCAGGTAGGCGGCCGGCGTGGCGACCCGCCCGCGCGGCGTGCGCTGCAGGAACCCTTGCTGTATCAGATACGGCTCCAGCACGTCTTCGATGGTATCGGCCGCTTCGCCGATGGCCGCCGCCAAATTCCCTATGCCGACGGGACCGCCGCCGAACTTGAACAGCACGGCTTCGAGCAGCTTGCGGTCCATCACGTCGAAACCGGCGGAGTCGACATCGAGCATGGCCAGCGCGCGGTCGGCCACCACCTTGGTGATCTCGCCATTGCTTTTGACTTCCGCGAAATCGCGCACGCGGCGCAACAGGCGGTTGGCGATGCGGGGCGTGCCGCGGGCGCGCTGGGCGATTTCAATCGCGCCTTCCGGATCGATGGGGGCCTTCAGCAAGGCCGCGCTGCGCGTGACGATCTTCGTCAACTCGCCCGTATTGTAAAACTCCAGGCGCGCGACGATGCCGAAACGGTCGCGCAGCGGGTTGGTCAGCATGCCGGCGCGCGTGGTGGCGCCGACCAGGGTAAACGGTTGCAGATCGAGCTTCACGGAACGGGCAGCCGGGCCTTCGCCGATCATGATATCGATCTGATAATCCTCAAGCGCCGGATACAGGATCTCTTCGACCACCGGCGACAGGCGGTGGATTTCATCGATGAACAGGACGTCGTTCGCTTCCAGGTTCGTCAAGATCGCCGCCAGGTCACCCGGGCGCTCGAGCACGGGGCCGGAGGTCTGGCGCAAATTGACGCCCATTTCGCGCGCGATGATGTGCGCCAGGGTCGTCTTGCCCAGGCCCGGCGGGCCGAACAGCAAGGTGTGGTCGAGCGCTTCCTTGCGCTGGCGCGCAGCCGTAATAAAAATTTCCAGCTGGTCGCGGATCTTTTCCTGCCCCACATACTCGTCGAGCTGCTTGGGGCGCAAGGCACGTTCGATCGCCTCTTCGTTGTGCGAGATGGGGGCCGCGTCGATGATGCGCTGTTCCGCGAAGCTGTCGGTCTGGATGCTCATGCCTTATCAGCCTTTCGACAGCGCTTTCAGCGCCAGTTTGATGCCGTCCGAGACGCCGCTGCCGGCCGGCACGTTCTTCACGGCGGCCAGCGCTTCCTTGTCCGAATAGCCGAGCGCGACCAGCGCATTCAAAATGTCCGATTGCGCATCCGGCGCCGCATGCGCGCCCAGCGGGCCAAGATCGGCACCGATCTTGCCCTTCAGTTCCAGCAGCAGGCGTTCCGCCGTTTTCTTGCCGATGCCGGGCACTTTCACCAGGCGGCCGGAATCCTGCAAGGTGATGGCCTGCGCCAGGTCGGCAATCGTCATGCCGGACAGGATCGACAAGGCCATGCGGGCGCCCACGCCCGTGATCTTGATCAACTGGCGGAACACGGCCCGCTCGGCCGCGTTGCCGAAGCCAAACAGCAAATGCGCATCTTCGCGGATGGCCTGGTGCGTGAACAGCACGACTTTTTCGCCCACGTGGGGCAAGTTGTAAAAAGTGCTCATCGGCACGTCGACTTCATAGCCGACGCCCTGGCAATCGACCAGCAATTGTGGCGGATTCTTTTCAAGCAAAATACCGGAGAGACGGCCTATCATCGCGTGTTCCTAATGTTGTGTATATATATGGGGGCCATATGGCGCACCTAGCCTACCAGACGGCCGCGCTTCATGCGCAAGCCCTGCAGCTGGGGCGCCAGCGCGCCGAGCATGGCCAGCGCATCGATGCTGTTGGCGTGGCAAATGGCCACGCCCAGGGCATCGGCCGCATCCGTGCCGGGCAAGCCGGGCAAGGACAGCAGCCGCGACACCATGTCCTGCACCTGCTCCTTGGCCGCCTTGCCGTGGCCCGTGACAGCCTGTTTCACTTGCAGCGCCGTGTACTCGGCCACCGTCAAGTCGGCATGGACGAGCGCGCAAATGGCCGCGCCGCGCGCCTGGCCCAGCAGCAAGGTCGATTGGGGGTTGACGTTGACAAACACTTTTTCGATGGCCGCGCAATCGGGCTGGTAAGTGCCGACGATTTCGCTCACGCCTTGCAGGATGATCTTCAGGCGCGGCGGCAATTCCCCTTCGGAGCTCGTCTTGACGGTCCCCGACGCGATATAGCGCAGCTTGTTGCCGTGTTTTTCAATGACCCCAAAGCCGGTCGTGCGCAGGCCAGGATCGATGCCAAGAATAATCATCGCCAGATTCTATAATGAATACGGCAGGCACCGGTGAATAACCGGTGCCTGCCGTTTAACCACCTTCAAAGAAGGTGGGATAAACCGTAGCGAGCGGCGATGCGGCGTGGCCGAGAAGCGCAACTGTGCTGTAGCACAGTGAGCATCGCAGGCCGCGCCGCGCCCCGCGCCGCGCCGTAGGTTTAGACCGCCTTCTTAATGACGGAAATGACGCGTGCCCGTGTAGAGCATGACGACGCCGCGCTCGTCCGCTGCATCGATCACTTCCTGGTCGCGCATGGAGCCGCCCGGGTGGATCACGCAGGTCGCGCCCGCGTCGACGACGACGTCGAGGCCGTCGCGGAACGGGAAGAAGGCGTCCGACGCCACGACGGAACCGGTCAGGCTCAGGCCGGCATTTTGCGCCTTGATCGAGGCGATGCGGGCCGAGTCGATGCGGCTCATCTGGCCAGCGCCCACGCCCAGGGTCATGTTATTGCCGCAGAAGACGATGGCGTTCGACTTGACGAATTTCGCCACTTTCCAGGCGAACATCAGGTCGGACAATTGCTGCGGCGTAGGCTGCAGCTTGCTGACCACGCGCAAGTCGCCGATGCCGACGTTTTTCGCATCCGGCGATTGCACCAGCAGACCGCCACCGACACGCTTGAAGTCCATGGCGTTGACGCCGGAACCGAGCGGGATTTCCAGCATGCGCACGTTTTGCTTGCTCGACAGAATCTGTTTCGCTTCGGCGGAGAACGACGGGGCGATCAGCACTTCGACGAACAGCTTGGCGATCTCGCCGGCGGTGGCGCCGTCCAGTTCGGTATTAAACGCGATGATGCCGCCAAAGGCCGAGGTCGGATCCGTCTGCAGGGCGCGCGCATACGCTTCCGCCGCATTCTTGCCCAGCGCCACGCCGCATGGGTTCGCGTGCTTGACGATGACGCAGGCAGCGCTTTGCTCGAAGCCGCCCAGGCTCTTCACGCATTCCCAGGCCGCATCGGCATCGGCGATGTTGTTGTACGACAATTCCTTGCCTTGCAGCTGGCGGTAGTTGGCCAGCGCGCCATCGATGGTGACCAGGTCGCGGTAGAACGCGGCGCTCTGGTGCGGGTTTTCACCGTAGCGCATGTCTTGCACTTTCTCGAAGGCAACGTTCAGGATTTGCGGATAGGCGCCGCGCTCGGCGTGCACCTTCGTCGGGCCCAGGCTGGTCAGGTAGTTGGTGATGGCGCCATCGTATTGCGCCGTATGCGCAAAGACTTTTTTCGCCAGCATGAACTTGGTGTCATAGCTGACATCGCCTGCCTTGCCATCGCCCGAGCGCATTTCCGCCAGCACGGCGTCGTAGTCGGTCGGATCGCAGATGACGACCACGTCCTTGTGGTTCTTGGCCGCCGAACGCAGCATGGTCGGGCCGCCGATATCGATGTTTTCGATCGCGTCTTCCAGCGTGCAATCTGCCTTGGCAACCGTACCCTGGAACGGGTACAGGTTGACCACCACCATGTCGATGGTCGGCATGTCGTGCTCGACCAGTTTCGCCATGTGCTCAGGGAAATCGCGGCGCGCCAGGATACCGCCATGCACTTTCGGGTGCAGGGTCTTCACACGGCCATCGAGCATCTCCGGGAAACCCGTGTAATCGGCAACTTCCGTGACAGGAACACCGTTGTCTGCCAGCAATTTGGCGGTGCCGCCGGTGGACAGGAGGTTGACGCCGAGGGCGGACAGGGCCCGGGCGAAGTCGAGAACGCCGGTCTTGTCGGAAACGGAGAGGAGAGCTTGTTTGATCATGGCTGTGGCTAGGTGGTTAAGTGTTCTTGGCGAATGGCGCAGGCCCGGTGCGGGGCTGCGGCGGATTCAAATCTTGGCGTCACTTGCATGCCGGCATTACAGTAAACCGTGCTCCTGCAATTTCTTGCGCAGGGTATTGCGGTTGATGCCCAGCATCTGCGCGGCGTGCGACTGGTTGCCATCGGCGCGTGTCATCACGACTTCCAGGATGGGCTTTTCCACGGTCAGCACGACCATGTCGTAGATATTCGATGCTTGCTGTTCGCCCAGGTCATTGAAGTAATCTTCTAGACTTTTCTGTACGACTTCCTGAATGCTTTCTTTGCTCATTTGTATGCTTCAACCGGCTGAACACCTGGCCATCCGGTGCCGCGCCGCTCATGCGGTCCGCGTGCTGCCGTCTTGCCTCGGTGTTGTAATTAATATTGCATGACGCTCTGTATAGGCGCTCGCCCTTGTACTGCTGGTAACTGATTTACCCTATGTATTGCTATCTGCTCATGCTGCCGTGGCCGTAGGTTTGATCACATCGATCAGGCCACTTTCACTCGATTCGGAGAGGCGGTATTGTAACCGTTCGCCAAATTTCCATTGCGACTCAAAAAATTGATCGACGGCCAGCAATTGCGCCTCCGTCGACTCCAGCAAGTTCATTTGCTGCCGGAACGCTTCGCCGCCTGCCAGATCCTTCACATACCAGCCGATGTGCTTGCGCGCCGTGCGCACGCCGAGAAATTCCCCGTAAAAAGCGTAATGGGCGCGCAAATGCTCGTCCATCAAGGTACGCACTTCATCCACGTAGGGCGCCGGCAGCAAGGTGCCGGTGCGCAAAAAATGGTCGATCTCGCGGCAAATCCACGGGCGGCCCTGCGCCGCGCGGCCGATCATGACGGCATCGGCGCCCGTTTGATCCAGCACAAAGCGGGCCTTTTCCGGGCTGGTAATGTCGCCATTGGCCACCACGGGGATGCCCACCGATGCTTTCACAGCTGCAATAGTTTCATATTCGGCATCGCCCTTGTAGCCATCGGCGCGCGTGCGGCCGTGCAAGGTCAGCATCTGGATGCCGGCTTGCTCGGCGATGCGGGCAATGGTCAGGGCATTCTTGTTTTCGCGGTTCCAGCCCGTGCGAAATTTCAGGGTGACAGGCACGTCGACGGCATTGACGACGGCGTGCAAAATCTTTTCGACCAGGCTTTCGTTTTGCAGCAAGGCCGAACCGCACCAGCTGTTGCACACCTTCTTCACGGGGCAACCCATGTTGATATCGATGATCTGCGCGCCCCGGTCCACGTTGAACTTGGCGCAGTCGGCCAGATCTTGCGGATCGGCACCGGCGATCTGCACGGCCTTCGGCTCCATTTCGCCGTCGTGGTCCGTGCGGCGCGCGCTTTTTTCCGTCGCCCACAGGCGCGGATTCGACGCCGCCATCTCCGACACGGCATAGCCTGCCCCCAGCTGCTTGCACAACTGGCGGAAAGGCCGATCCGTCACGCCCGCCATGGGAGCGACGAAAACGTTGTTGCGCAGAATGTGAGGGCCGATTTGCACTGAAGAACCTGGAATGGACGGAGGAACCTGCTATTTTAACCGATTCCCTGCCTAATTAATAAGCACTATTTTTTTTGCTTCAGTACGCCTGGGCAGGCGCCGCGCTTGTGCAGCACAGCAAAATGGGGAACCGGCGAGCCGCTCCGGCTGCTCGCCCGCCCCTTAACCCAATTCGTCCATCGCGGGCGCGCTCAGATGTTCGACATTTCCCCAGTGCACTAAATGCAGCTTGCCGTCGGCATACGAAAAACGGTTGACGCTGGCATTTTTGACCTGGAAGTCACGCGGACTGTCGAGCGTCATGCCGACCGCCTCGCGGTAGGCGCACTCAAGCACGCCGCCGTGCGCCACGATGGCAATCGTCTGGCCGTCATACTGTCCGGCCCAGCGGGCGATGGCGCCGTTCGCGCGCGCATAGAACTGGCGAAAACTTTCGGCCTGGCGCTCGCCCGACGGCATGACGGCATCGATCTGGCGCGATTGCCATTGCGCATATTCGTGCGGATAGCGCGCGGCAATATCCGCGTACAGCAAGCCTTCGAAAGCGCCATAGCAGCGCTCGCGCAGCAAGGGGTCGCTCTGCACGGGCAAGTCTTTCACGTCGGCCACGGCTTGCGCCGTCTGCTGCGCGCGCTGCAGATCGCTGGCGATGATGGCGGCCAGCGGTTCATCCGTCAGCGCCTGCCCCAGTGCCCCCGCTTGCGCCAGGCCCGCCTCGTTCAGGGCGATGTCGATATGGCCCTGCAGGCGGCGGCCCGCATTCCAGGCCGTTTCGCCATGGCGTATCAATAAAATCGTGGTGCTCATGCGTTATTTCTTCAGGGTAAGTGCCAACTCGGGATGGAGCGAGTAGGCGACGACGAGCTGGGCTTCGTCGAGGATGTGGCCGTACAGGGCCGCATGGGCTTGCTGGCCCGTGAAACGCTCGGGCAAGATCAATTGCGGCACGTCGAGCGCATACAGGCGGAAAATATAATGATGGATGCGCTCGTCATTCCACGGCGGACATGGGCCATCGTAGCCGTAGTAGTCGCCGGCCATGTCCGGGTCGGCGGCAAACCAGCCCGTGTAGTCATTGAGGCCCTGGCGCAATGGCAGCGCACCGCCGCTGGCGGCAGGTTTGCCGCGCGGCGTGATGCCGCTGGAAAACTCGCCAGCGGCAATCGCGCGCATGGCCAGGGGAATATCGAGCAAGCTCCAGTGATAGAAGTCGCCGCGCGGCGCCGTCAGCGGCAGGGCCTGGTCATCGCGGTTGGCCAGGCTGGCGTCTTGCGGGGCATCGGGGTCGATGCAGAACAGGGCCAGCGACTCGGTGCCGTTCGGCACCTCGTCCCAGGCCAGATGGGGGTTGCGGTTGCCGGCGAGGCGCACGCGGCTGGCCGGATCGATTTCGGCAAAGGCATGGTCGGCCGGCATCAGGCCGCCATCACGAAACGTCTCGCTCCACAGTTTCATCGCTTGCTCCTCTTTATAGTTATTGTTTTGCACTCACTTGCAGCCAGAACGTGACGGGCCCGTCGTTCGTCAGCGACACCTGCATGTCGGCGCCGAACTGCCCCGTTTGCACGGTCGCATGGCGACTGCGCGCCTGCTCCACGAAATGCGTGAACAGGCGCAAGCCGTCCTGCGGCGCAGCGGCCGGCGTGAACGACGGGCGCGTGCCCGATTTGGTGTCTGCCGCCAGGGTGAACTGCGGCACCAGCAGCAAGCCGCCAGCCACGTCCGTCACGCTGCGGTTCATCTTGCCCGCCTCGTCGGCAAATACGCGATAGCCGAGCAATTTGGTCAGCAGGGCGTCCGCTTCCTTCTCCGTATCGCCCCGCTCGGCGCACACGAGCACCATCAGCCCGGCGTCGATGGCGCCGATGGTGGCGCCGGCAACGTCGACCTTGGCCTGCGTAACGCGCTGCAGCAGCGCGATCATGCCGTCAAGGTGACGCGCGCAAAGCTGCGCTTGCCAACTTGCAACACGAATTCGCCTGCGGCCACTTGCAGAGCCTTGTCGCTGATGACGGTGCCGTCGATGCGCACGCCGCCCTGGTCGATCTTGCGCATGGCTTCCGATGCGGACGGGCACAGGCCTGCCTGCTTGAGCAATTGCGGGATGCCCAGCGGCGCGCCAGCCAAGGTCACTGCCGGAATGTCGTCGGGAATGCCGCCCTTCGAGCGGTTGACGAAGTCGGCCAGCGCATCTTCGGCCGCCTGCTGCGAGTGGAAACGGGCGACGATTTCTTGTGCCAGCGCAACTTTGGCGTCGCGCGGATTGCGTCCGCCTTCCACTTCGCTCTTCAGCTGGGCCAGTTCGGCGATCGAGCGCCACGACAGCAGCTCGTAGTAGCGCCACATCATGACGTCGGAAATACTCATCAGCTTGGCGAACATGGTGTTGCCCGGTTCCGTGATGCCGATGTAGTTGTTCTTCGACTTGGACATTTTTTCCACGCCGTCCAAACCTTCCAGCAGAGGCATGGTCAAAATACACTGCTGCTCCTGTCCGTACTGCTTTTGCAGTTCGCGGCCCACCAGCAGATTGAATTTCTGGTCCGTGCCACCCAGTTCCAGATCCGATTTCAGGGCCACCGAGTCGTAGCCCTGCATCAGCGGGTACAGGAATTCATGCACGGAAATAGGAATGCCGCCCTGGAAGCGTTTGGTGAAGTCGTCGCGCTCGATCATGCGCGCCACCGTATAGTGAGAAGCGAGCTGGATGATGCCGCGCGCGCCCAGCGGATCGCACCACTCGGAGTTATAGCGGATTTCGGTCTTGCTGGCGTCCAACACTAAAGATGCTTGCGCGAAATACGTCATCGCGTTAATCTCGATCTGTTCACGGGTCAAAGGCGGGCGCGTGACGTTGCGGCCCGAAGGGTCGCCGATCATGGATGTGAAGTCGCCAATGAGGAAAATGACTTGATGGCCCAGGTTTTGCAGCTGGCGCATCTTGTTCAGCACGACAGTATGGCCCAGATGCAAGTCGGGTGCAGTCGGGTCCAGGCCCAGTTTGATGCGCAGTGGAACACCGGTTTTCTCGGAGCGTGCTAATTTTTGCGCAAATTCGCTTTCGATCAAGAGTTCGTCGACGCCACGCTTGGTAATCGCGAGGGCTTCTTGTACTCTGTCCGACAGTGGAAGCGCGGACTGAGCGGCGTTAGCCTTTGTAGGCGATGCGGTGGTGTTGATTTCCATAAAATTTGACTGTAGATCTCAAAATGGTAGTAGGTTTGCGGAGTTTGCTATAATGTTCGATCCCATCAATCTTGCCGTATGAAAACGAACCAAAATAACAATAACAAAGAGCACTAGTTCACGAATCGTTCAAGGGCAAATTTTAACTGATTGCATGAACCCTATACATAAAATCACAGGCTCACGCTTGTACACACAGCTGACGACGACACGCAAGGCGCGCATTATTGGCGCCTCCGCAGTGCTGCTCGCCGTGGCCGCCTTCGGCGCGGTCGCCGTGTCGCCCATGGCGCCCGACGCTTCCGACCTGCCGGTCACGTCCATCGCCCAGAACCTGGAAATGCCTGACCTCGCCTCGCAGATTGCCGCGATGGAACAGGTAGACCAGAATTTCACCCACGAAGAAAAAGTCCGCGCTGGCGATACCCTCGCCACCCTGCTGACCCGTCTCGGCGTGGATGATCCGGCGGCCGCCAATTTTATTAAAACCGACAAGATCGCGCGCGGCGTGATGTTGCTGAAATCGGGCAAGCGCGTGCAAGCGCAAACGACCGAAAACGGCGACCTCAACTGGATGCGCGCCACGCTCGTCGACGGCACGGACAAATCGGTCAAGAACATCCTGATCACCCGCAAGGGCGACAAGTTCGTGGCCACGGAAGTAGCAGCCCAGCTGGAACGCCGCGTTGAAATGCACGCGCGCAAGATTACTTCCACCCTGTTCGCCGCTACCGACTCCAGCCTGGACGGCACCCGCCTGCCAGACTCGATTTCCGCGCAAATCGTGGAAATGTTCTCCACCAATATCGACTTCCGCTCCGACCTGAAACGCGGCGACGCGTTCAATGTTGTCTACGAAACGTTCTGGCAAGATGGCGAATTCGTCCGAGCGGGCCGCATCCTGGCCGGTGAATTCACCAACCGCGGCACGACTTACCAGTCCGTTTGGTTCGAAGACCCAGCCAGCAAGCAAGGCGGCGGCTACTACAGTTTCGACGGCAAGTCCCTCAAAAAAGCCTTCCTGAAATCCCCCCTCGAATTCTCCCGCATCTCGTCCGGCTTCTCCATGCGCGTGCACCCGATTTCCGGCAACTGGAAAGCGCACAAGGGCATCGACTTCGCTGCAGCGACGGGCACCCCTATCCGCGCTTCGGGCGATGGCGTGGTCGATTCCGTCGGCATGCAAAACGGCTATGGCAATGTTGTTGTCCTGAAACACTGGGCCAACTACACCACCGCTTACGCGCACATGAGCCGCTTCGCTTCGGGCCTGAAAAAAGGTCAAAAAGTAAGCCAGGGCGATGTGATCGGCTATGTCGGTACCACTGGCTGGTCCACGGGCGCCCATTTGCACTATGAATTCCGCGTCGGCGGCGTAGCGAAAGACCCAAGCAAGCTGAACGTACAAGCCCAGGCGCCGCTGACGGCTGCCGAGCTGAGCCGCTTCCGCATGGTGTCGGCTGACATGATGCACCGCTTCACCCTGCTGCGTCCGAACGACACGGCACTGGCGTCGCGTTAAGCAACACTGCCTTCGGGCAATAGATAAAGGCACCGCCCATGCAGATGGCCGGTGCCTTTGTTTTGTCCCGCGTGCTTTTGCGTACGGCACAAATGCGGCACAATGCACTACTTCACTGACGCATTCAAGGAAAACCCCATGCTGTATATCGGTTTGATGTCGGGCACCAGCCTCGATGGCGTCGATGGCGCGCTGGTCGACTTTTCCGACGAGGGCACGCGCAGCCTGGGCGATGCGTACATTGCCTTTCCCGCCAGCCTGCGCGACGACCTGATGGCCCTGCAAAGTGCCGGCCAGAATGAAATCGAACGCGAAGCGCTGGCGGCAAATCAACTCGTGCGCCATTACGCCGATTGCGTCGCCCTGCTATTGAGCGACGCCGGCATCGGCCCGGACGCCATCGCCGCCATTGGCGCGCATGGCCAGACCATTCGCCACCGCCCTGAGCTGGGCTTCACGCGCCAGCTGAACAACCCGGCCCTGCTGGCCGAACTGACGGGCATCGACGTCATCGCCGACTTGCGCAGCCGCGACGTGGCGGCCGGCGGCCAGGGCGCGCCGCTGGTGCCCGCTTTTCACCAGGCCATCTTCAATGTGCCCGGCCACACGCGCGTGCTGGCCAATATCGGCGGCATCAGCAATATCAGCGTGCTGCATGCGGACGGCACGGTGACGGGCTACGACACGGGTCCAGGCAATGCATTGATGGATGGCTGGGTCTTGCAGCACCTGGGCCAGCCCTACGACGCCAACGGCGCCTGGGCCGCCACGGGCAAGGTCATCCCTGCCCTGCTGGCGGAATTGCTCAATGATCCGTATTTTGACTTGCCGGCGCCGAAAAGCACGGGCCGCGACCTGTTCCATGCGGGCTGGTTACAGGACAAGCTGACCTGCCATCCGCAGGCCCAGCCAGCCGACGTGCAGGCGACGTTGACGCAGCTGACGGCCGCCAGCCTGGCGCACGCCATCGCGCGCGACGGCGCGCAGGCGGAAAACGTGTATGTGTGTGGCGGCGGCGCGCAGAACGCCAGCCTGATGGCGGCCCTGGCCGCCGAATTGCCGGGCATGGCGGTGGCATCGACGGCAGCCCTGGGCGTGGCGCCCAGCCAGGTCGAGGCGCTGGCATTCGCCTGGCTGGCCTGGCGTTTTACACAGCGCAAGCCGGGTAACTTGCCGGCCGTGACGGGCGCGCAGGGCTTACGGGTACTGGGCGCGCTGTACCCGCGCTGAGCCGGCGCAGAAACACAAATAGCGGATCATCGATCCGCTATTTTCTTGCTTGCCCAGTTTAGTATCTAAACGGAGAAAGACGAACCGCAACCGCAGGTGGAAGTCGCGGTAGGATTTTTAATCACGAACTGCGCGCCTTCCAGGTCATCCTTGTAGTCGATTTCCGCGCCGACCAGATACTGGTAGCTCATGGAATCGATCAACAGCTGGACGCCGTTCTTGACCATGGTGGTGTCATCTTCGTTGACGATTTCGTCGAAGGTGAAGCCGTACTGGAAACCGGAACAACCACCACCCTGCACGAAAACGCGCAATTTCAGGTCGGGATTACCTTCTTCTTCGATCAACTGCGCGACTTTTTCGGCGGCGCTATCGGTAAAGATAATGGGTGAAGGGATCACATCTTGCATTTCAGCGACGGCATTCATATCAGACACTCCTACTAGAAAACATTAACTCATTATAGACTGTTGGCGCAAGTCGCGCTCATGGCGCCCTCGCTGTCAGCAGTCGCTGTTGTTCTGGATCACATTTCCGAGACGGCCAGGTGCAGCACGGGATCCGCACTGTCGTGCCGGCTGAGCTTTCCTTGCACCAATGCGCCGCTGTGCATTTCCAGCACCTTGTAATAGACCTCACCTACAATGCGGGCTTTTGGCTGGATTTCAAGCATTTCGGACACATACACGGGGCCATTGATCTCGCCGCTGACGACCAGACTCGAACAGCGCACTTCGCCATCGATGCGGCCCGCTTCACCCAGCACCACATGCGTGGGCTCGCCCGGCTCGCCCGTGACGTTGCCGCGCACATGGCCGTCGATGCGCAAGCCGCCGCAAAACAGCAAGTCGCCCTCGATCCGCGTGGAAGCGCCGATCAGGGTATCGATGGGGTTTTTCGCGTTGCGCTCGAACATGAACGTCATCCTGTCGGGGTACGTGGCAGTCCAATTTATCACAGGTCCGGCAAAAAGGCGCCGGCCCCGCGCAAGCACCCGCGCCGATCGTTACGGCAGCAGGGCGATGTGTTGCAAACCGGCCGTTTCTTTCAGGCCAAACATCAAGTTCATGCATTGCACGGCCTGGCCCGAGGCGCCCTTGACCAGATTGTCCTGCACCACCAGCACGATGACGGTATTGCCGCCTTCGGGACGGTGCAAGGCCAGGCGCAGCATGTTCGAGCCGCGCGTGGAACGCGTTTCCGGGTGCGAACCGAAGGGCATCACGTCGACGAAAGGCTCATCCTTGTATTGCTCTTCGAACAAGGCTTGCAATTCCTCATTGCTGACGTCCTTGTTCAGCTGCGAGTACAGGGTCGAGTGCATGCCACGGATCATCGGCACCAGGTGCGGCGTGAAGGTCAGCGCCACTTTCTCATCCGTGAAACGCTGCAGTTGCGCCGTCGTTTCCGGCAGGTGGCGGTGACCAGCCACGCCATAGGCCTTGAAGCTGTCGCTGCTTTCCGAGAACAGGATGCCGATTTCCGCCTTGCGGCCGGCGCCCGACACGCCCGACTTGCAGTCGGCGATCAAGCCGCCCGCGTTGACCAGGCCCGCCTTGAGCAGCGGGTAAAAGCCCAGCTGCATGGTGGTCGGGTAGCAACCTGGATTGGCGATCAGCTTGGCTTGCTTGATGTCTTCGCGGTTCAGTTCCGGCAAGCCGTACACGGCCTGCTCGATCAGCTCGGGCGCCGTGTGGGGAATCTTGTACCATTGCTCGAACTTGGCCTGGTCTTTCAGGCGGAAGTCGGCGGCCAGGTCGATGACTTTCACGCCGGCAGCCAGCAGCGCTGGTGCTTGCGCCATGGCAACACCATGCGGGGTGGCAAAGAAAACCACGTCGCACTGTTCCAGATTCGCCTTGTCCGGCGAGGAGAATGCCAGTTTTACATGGCCACGCAGGGAAGGATACATGTCAGCCACGGGCAAGCCATCTTCCTTGCGCGAGGTAATCGCCGTCAACTCAACATCTGGATGGGTGGCCAGCAAGCGCAGCAATTCCACGCCCGTGTATCCAGTGCCGCCGACGATGCCAACTTTGATCATGTTCTTTCCTTGTGTATAGATTGCATAAAGATGAGGGGAAACGCTCCCCCTGCGGGTTTTCCGCGTATTTTACAGCGCAACGGCGCATCCCGCTGAAATGCAAAAAAGCCGCGGGACCGAAGTCCAGCGGCTTTTCGACCAGCACCCCGGAAGGTGCTGTAGCGTAGAAATTAACGCTTCGAGAATTGCTTTGCGCGACGTGCTTTGCGCAGACCAACTTTTTTACGCTCGACTTCACGTGCATCGCGGGTCACGAAGCCGGCCTTCGCCAGTTCCGGTTTCAACGCTGCATCGTAGTCGATCAGAGCGCGGGTGATGCCGTGACGAACTGCACCAGCCTGGCCCGACTCACCGCCGCCATGGACGTTGACTTTGATGTCGAAACGCTCGACATTGCCGGTCAGTTCCAGTGGTTGACGGATGACCATCAGACCCGTTTCGCGCGAAAAGTATTCGTTTGCTGGTTTGCCGTTAACAACGATCAAGCCTGTGCCAACTTTGATAAAAACCCGAGCCACTGCACTTTTGCGACGGCCGGTTCCATAATTGTAATTACCGATCATGTCAGTTCCTTAGAGAACAAGTGCTTTAGGTTGCTGAGCAGCGTGCGGATGGGAACCTTCCGCGTACACTTTCAGCTTCTTGATCATTGCGTAGCCGAGTGGGCCTTTAGGCAGCATGCCCTTGACCGCTTTCTCAAGCGCGCGACCTGGAAAACGCTGTTGCATTTTCTGGAAGTTGGTTTCATAGATGCCGCCTGGATAGCCAGAGTGACGGTAGTAAATTTTCTCAGTAGCTTTGGTACCGGTCACACGCAGTTTGCCTGCGTTGATGACGACGATAAAGTCGCCGGTATCGACGTGAGGAGTAAATTCTGGTTTGTGTTTGCCGCGCAGTCGGAGTGCCACTTCGCTGGCAACACGTCCGAGGACTTTGTCCGTCGCGTCAACCACGAACCAATCGCGCTGGACTTCATGTCCTTTAGCGGAAAATGTTTTCATGTTGACTTCCTAATAGATTACACGCTCAAATGGTGGTTCCGCCGATGCTGCCGTGCGGACTCTGCCTTATTTACTTTTCCTGAGCGAACGGAAAGCCGACAAGTATAAGCGGCTTTGCCTTGCCGCGTCAAGCCGCAATGCAGGCCGGCTGCGGGCCGGCGGGCGGCACATGGATGGGCATTCCTCTATTACAATACAAAACGCTTACAATTTTCGGAGAGTACGATGGAATGCAAAGTCAGCTGGAATGGCCCGTCGGGCATGAGTTTTCGGGCAGAAACGGGTTCCGGCCACCTGGTGGCCATGGATGGCGCGCCCGATGGCGGCGGCCACAACCTGGCGCCACGCCCCATGGAAATGGTCTTGCTGGGCACGGGCGGCTGCACTGCCTATGACGTGGTGCTGATCCTGAAACGGGGACGCGAAGCCGTCAGTGGCTGCGAAGTGACCCTGAAGGCCGAGCGCGCCGAGACCGACCCGAAAGTGTTTACCAAGATCCACTTCCACTTCACCGTGCGCGGCAAGTCCCTGAAACCCACCGCCGTCGAACGGGCCGTGGCCCTGTCGCATGACAAATATTGCTCGGCGTCGATCATGCTGGCGAAAACCGCGGAGATCACCCATTCCTTCGAAATCATCGAGGAGTAGGTCGGGTAGGTCGGATTAGCGCGCCAGCGCGTAATCCGACAACACCATTGACGTCAACAATATTGTCGGATTACGGCCTGCGGCCTAATCCGACCTTGTATTATTCCTCTCATGCGGTTGGTGGTGTTGCGAACAACAT
>NZ_JCAQAV010000016.1:0-103942 GCF_059617925.1 Janthinobacterium sp. JF4
GGAACGATGCGGCGACCGCCTCGGTCAATGCGTCGAACAACGGCGGCCCGATCTATAACAACAATACCAGCGGCACGTCTTATGGTTTCCAGGTAGAAACCTGGTTCTAAGTTAGCAGGCGTTGTAAGTCTAAATCAACCTGGCGCATCCTTCGCGGATGCGTTTTTGGCGCCGTCCCGTGATATAAATGCAATGTAGTCGTTTCATGGATCACGGCGCCGTCTTTACACCAAGATGATGCCCGTTTGCAAGCGGGTCTGAGTATAAGAGCGCCGGTACAGGCGCAGATTTCACCTTTTTCGGCCCCCGTATGCCGAAGCCCCCTAAAAGCTTGATCAAAAAAGGAATGTGGAGATGAAACTGAAATTCAAGATTACCCAACTGGCCGCGTTGACCACCCTGGCATTCGCCGGCAGCGCCTTTGCGACCGACGTGGAAGTGTTGCACTACTGGACCTCCGGCGGCGAAGCGAAGTCCGTGGGCCAGTTGCAGCAAATCGTGAAGGAAAGCGGCTTCGGCTGGAAAGACTTCGCCGTGGCCGGTGGCGCTGGCGAAAACGCCGCGACCGCGCTGAAAACGCGCGTCATTTCCGGCAATCCGCCAACGGCCGCCCAGATCAAGGGTCCGTCGATCCAGGAGTGGGGCGCGGAAGGCGTGCTGGCCAATATCGACGATGCCGCCATTCCAGGCAAATGGGATACCGTGCTGCCGAAAGTGGTCGCCGACATCATGAAATACAAGGGTCACTACGTTGCCGCTCCCGTCAACGTCCACCGCGTCAACTGGATGTGGGTCAATCCGGAAGTGCTGAAAAAAGCCGGCGTGGCCACCACCCCGACCACCTGGGATGCGTTCTTCGTCGCGGCCGAGAAAATCAAGAAATCGGGCGGCGTCGCGATCGCCCACGGCGGCCAGCCTTGGCAGGATGCCACCGTGTTTGAATCCGTCGCGCTGGGCGTAGGCGGCACGGAATTCTACAAGAAGGCCATTCTCAAGCTGGATCAGAAGGAATTGACCGGCCCGACCATGCTCAAGGTGTTCGACACCCTGGGCAAGGTGAAGACCTACATCGACAAGGATGCGGCAGGGCGCGACTGGAACCTGGCCACCGCCATGGTCATCAACAACAAGGCCGGCTTCCAGTTCATGGGCGACTGGGCCAAGGGCGAGTTCACGGCTGCAGGCAAGGTGCCGGGCAAGGACTACCTGTGCGTGGCAGCGCCTGGCACGGACAAGGCCTACACCTTCAACATCGATTCGTTTGCCATGTTCACGCAAAAGGATGCGAATGCGAAGAAAGGGCAGATCGCCCTGGCCAACGCCATCATGAATCCGAAGTTCCAGTCGATCTTCAACCTGAACAAGGGTTCCATCCCCGTGCGTTCCGGCGTATCGAAGGACAAGTTTGACGCTTGCGCCCTGAAATCGATGGAAGACATGGACGCCACCAACAAGACCGGCGGCCTGGTGCCATCGTTCGCGCACGGCATGGCGCTGGCATCGGCCACGCAAGGCGCCGTGACCGACGTCATCGCCAAGTTCATGAACACCAACATGAGCTCGAAAGACGCGGTTGCAGCATTGGCCAAAGCGGCAAAAGTGAAGTAATCACGACGGCGCCGGCACTCCCGCCGGCGCCCGCTGCATCGCATGCACCGCAGGCCTGCGCCCTGGCATCCGCCCAGCACAGGCCACACGCAGTTCTCTCTACGGCTCTCCTATGTCCATACGCAAGCAATTCGACCGATGGATACCGCAGATGGTGCTGGGCCCCACGCTCATCGCCAGTCTGCTATTCGTCTATGGTTTTATCTTTTTGACCGGTTGGCTGTCGCTGACCGAATCGCGGCTGATGCCGAACTACGAGTTCGCCGGCCTGGTGCAATACTACGAGCTGTTCGACAACGAGCGCTGGTGGACCTCGCTCAAGAACCTCGGCATCTTCGGTGTCCTGTTCATCGGTTGCAGCATCGCCATCGGCCTGTTCCTGGCCATCCTGCTGGACCAGAAAATCCGCGCCGAAGGCGCGCTGCGCGCCATCTACCTGTATCCGATGGCGCTGTCCTTCATCGTCACCGGCACGGCCTGGAAATGGATGCTCAATCCCAGCCTGGGCCTGGAAAAGGTCATGCACGACTGGGGCTGGACGTCGTTTACCTTCGACTGGCTGGTGAACTCCGACATGGCCATCTACACGGTGGTGATCGCCGGCGTATGGCAATCGTCGGGCTTTGTCATGGCCCTGTTCCTGGCCGGCCTGCGCGGCATCGATGATGAAATCATCAAGGCGGCCCAAGTCGATGGCGCGTCGCTGCCGACGATCTACTGGCGCATCGTGATTCCCGCCATGCGACCCGTGTTCTTCAGCGTGCTGCTGATCCTCGCGCATATCGCCATCAAGAGCTTCGACCTGGTCATCGCATTGACGGCTGGCGGACCTGGCAACTCGTCGTCCGTGCCGGCCATCTTCATGTACCAGTTTTCCTTCACCCGAGGCCAGCTGGGCCTGGGCTCGGCATCGGCAATGATGATGCTGGCCACCATCGTGGCCGTGCTCGTGCCGCTGATGTACCTGGAAACGCGCAGCGCAAAGGCGATGAGATGACACACACTCCTACACGTAACAACAAACTCACCCTGGGACGGGTGGTGTTGTACCTGCTGCTGATCCTGTTCGCGGTGTACTACATCGTGCCCCTGTACGTGACCCTGTCGACGTCGTTCAAGTCGCTCGACGAGATCCGCAGCGGCAACCTGCTGGCCTTGCCGCACGTATGGCAGTTCGATTCCTGGTCCAAGGCCTGGTCGTCGGCCTGCACGGGCGTCACCTGCGACGGCATGCAGCCGTTCTTCTGGAACTCGATCAAGATGGTGATTCCCGCCGTGCTGATCTCGACCTTCCTGGGCGCGTTCAACGGCTATGTCTTCGCGCACTGGCGCTTCCGCGGTTCGGAAATCCTGTTTGCCGCCTTGCTGGTGGGCTGCTTCATTCCGTTCCAGGTGGTGATCCTGCCGATGGCGCGTCTGCTGGGCGAATTCGGCCTGGCCAATACCACCACGGGCCTCGTCTTCGTGCACGTGGTGTATGGCACGGCCTTCACGACCCTGTTCTTCCGCAACTACTATATCGGCGTGCCGGAAGAGCTGATCAAGGCGGCGCGCATCGACGGCGCCGGCTTCTTCCTGATCTTCCGCAAGATCGTGCTGCCGATTTCGGGTCCGATTTTCGTCGTCTGCATCATCTGGCAATTCACGCAGATATGGAACGACTTCCTGTTCGGCATCGTTTTCGCCAGCGGCGATTCGCAGCCGATCACGGTGGGCTTGAACAACCTGGTCAACACGTCCACGGGCGTGAAGGAATACAACGTCAACATGGCCGCCGCGGTGATTGCCGCGCTGCCGACCCTGCTGGTCTACCTGGTCGCAGGCCGATATTTTGTGCGCGGTCTGACCGCAGGCGCAGTCAAAGGTTAAGGAAAGAATATGTCCAGTTTATCGATACGCAGCATCCGCAAGGTGTACACGAATGGCGTCGAAGTCTTGAAAGGCATCGACATCGAGATCAAGGATGGCCAGTTCCTGATCCTCGTCGGCGGCTCCGGCTCCGGCAAGTCGACCTTGCTCAACATGGTGGCCGGCCTGGAAAGCGTCACCTCGGGCGAAATCCTCATCGACGGCAAGGTCGTCAACGACCTGCCGCCGAAGGACCGCGACATCGCCATGGTGTTCCAGTCCTACGCGCTGTACCCGTCGATGACGGTGCGCGAAAACATCGCGTTCGGCTTGAACGTGAAAAAAGTGCCGAAGGCGGAGCAGGAAGAAATCGTCGCCCGCGTCGCCGAAACCCTGCAGATCACGCACTTGCTGGACCGCCGTCCGGCGCAGCTGTCGGGCGGCCAGCGTCAGCGCGTGGCCATGGGCCGCGCCATCTCGCGCAAGCCGTCGCTGTTCCTGTTCGACGAACCGCTGTCGAACCTGGACGCCAAGCTGCGCGTGGAAATGCGCGCCGAGATCAAGCTGCTGCACCAGCGCCTGAAGGCGACCATCGTCTACGTCACGCATGACCAGATCGAGGCGATGACCATGGGTGACCTGATCGCCGTCATGAAGGACGGGGTGGTGCAGCAACTGGGCACGCCGCAGGAAATTTACGACAACCCGGCCAACCTGTTCGTGGCCGGCTTCATCGGCTCGCCATCGATGAACTTCATCACCGTCAAGCCTGTCATCGAGGGCAGCGAGGTATTTGTCGCCATCGAGAACGCGGGCAAGAGCATGCGTCTTGCCTTGCCGTTCGCGGCCGACAAGCTGCGCAGCTATGCGGGCCGCGAGGTGATCCTGGGCGTGCGCCCGGAACAGATCACGGACATGAGCAGCGCGCACGGCGACGTGGGCCAGGAACTCGGCTGCCTGATCGACCTGGTCGAGCCGACCGGCCCGGATACCCTGCTGACGACGCGCCTGAACGGCGCCGCTGTTACCTGCCGCACGCATCCGCGCGAAGCCGTGCTGCCGGGGCAGACCATGCAGCTGTCGTTCAACCTGTCGAAAGCGGCCCTGTTTGATCCGGCCAACGGCGAACGCATCGCGTAAGCGGCATCTGCAGTAGAAAACGGCCCGCCTATCGGCTGACAGGCGGGCCGTTGTTGTTTACACCGCGGCGCTTATTGTGCCAGCGATTTTTTATAGGCGATGGCGTGACGCAGCTTGCCCTCGTCGTCGATCAGCTCATCGAACGCTTCCCGGTTGACTTCCCGCAGGGCGCCCAGCTCGTGGGCACGCTTGCCGCCGCTGACGATATCGCCGGGTTCCCGCGCCACCATCGCCTGCGCGGTTAGCAGGATCACATTGGCATACGCGGCGGGATCGCGCAGGTCGACCTGCACCAGGTCCAGCGCGGGAATGCCGCGCAGCCAGTCGGCCCAGTAAAACTCGAGAAATTCCGTGGCCTTGTCGGGCGGCTCGTAGCCGATCCCGCGCGTAAAGTAGACGAGTGAGCGGTACGGGTCGTCGCCCAAGGACTTCAGGCCGATGGCGGGCGGCAGCTGCTGCGGCGTGATGGCCTGGTTGCGGCCGTTTTTCAGCCATACCTTGTTTTCTGCGCGCATGCGGGCCCAGAAGGCCGTTTCACCCAGCGCGCTGAAATTGTCGCTGACCTTGACCCAGACCTTCAATTGATGATTGCGCCCGCCATCGGCATCCCGGAAGGTGGAAAACGTGTGGTGGCCGTCCGTCAGGTACAGGGTGCCGTTCGGGCCGATGACGACGCTTTTCATGTCGCCCGGGCGGCTGCCCACGGCCGCCTTGCAGCGGTAGCTGGCCGGTGGCGCGGCCAGGGTGGCACCAGGCACATTGGCCGTGCCGGGCAAGACGTCGCCCTGGCCATTGGCCTCGCACAGGTCGGCAAATTTCTTTGGCTTGGCGATGTCGGCGATGTGTTTTTCTTCGGCCGCATAGCGTCCCAGCTTGTAGTACACCTGGTCGTAGCCGATGGCCGGCTGGGTCGGATGCAGTTCATCGAGGCGCACCTGCAGGATGCGCGGATGGGCGGCGCTGCCGACGACGGTGGCCATCAGCGCCTGCTGGCGCGCGCTGAGTGCCGGCGCCGCTGTGACGGCGGCATCTTTGGCCCACGCCGCATGGCTGATGGACAGGGCCAGCAGCAGCAGGGCGCTGGCAGTGGGCGTGGCGTGCATGCGACTCTCCTTTAGCGCTGGCGCCTCATGCCAGCAGCGCGCTGGGCACGCGCGGCGAGGACATTAGATCGCGGAAGGCGGCCCAGTGGGCGGCGCGCGTATCGCCCTGGCGCTCGACATAGGCTTTCGCCATGTCCTGGCCCAGGTTGTAATTGATGACGTACGCGCCCATGGCGTCGTAGAACTGCAGGCGCTGCGCGGATTTCTCGGCCGGGTACAGGCGCACGTTGACCAGCCATTCCAGCGCTGCTTCCCGGCTCAGGCCGCCTTCGAGGTACTGGCGCGCGATATCGTTGTCTGCATAGCTCAGTTTGGCCAGCAGCGCGTTGAGTTGCGCATAGCGGGGCGCCAGCTTTGGCTCGAGGCCGGCCAGCGGGTACAGCACCTGCCGTTCGAAGTCCAGCCGCTCTTCATCCGTGAAACTCAGTTCGATGCCGTAATTGGCCGTGCCTTCGGCGATCAAGGATTGCGGCGAATACAGCGGATAAATACAGTATTCCATCCAGCCCTTGCCGCGCACCAGGTCGCGTTCGAGCAGCACGTTGTAGACGTGGTGGCCCGGATACGCTTCATGGCAACCGAGGTCGACGGCGCGATCGATGTACACGGGCAAGTCCGTATTGATCTGGATCACGCTCTGGTAGTTGCCCTTGTACCAGTTGTAGCCGCTCCACGGCTTGCCGGTGACGAATTCCAGCACAAAATCCTCGCCTTCGGGCAAGGCGATGTAGCGCAAGGTGCGCTCGCGGCCCGCGCCGATGGCTGCCTCCATGACGGCGTGCAGTTTGTCGGCGGGAATGACGAGTTGCGCGCGCAAGGCATTCACGCGTTCGCTGACCATACCGTCGCCCGGCAGCAGGGCGTCGATCTGCGCCACCAGTGCTTCGTAGTACGGACGGCTGTGATGAGGCGAGACGGCGTCGTACAGGCGCGCGCTCTCCGTATCGAAATCGAAGCGCTTACCTTGCAGCATCTCCGTGCGCGCCAGCACGGCTTGCAGTTGCTTGCGCAAGTTGACGGCGCGCAGGCAGGCAGCGTCGGCCAGCAGGGCCAGCGCCGCGTTCGCGCCATCCTTGATGCCGCTCAAACCCTGTTGCTGTTGTGCCGCTGCTGCCTGCCATTCTGGCGGGCCGTAATACGCGTCCACATACGAGGCGTCGTGCTGGCCCATGGCCAGGACCAGCTTGACGTAGCGTTCGGCCACGTCGGCGAGTAAAGGGGAGTTGCTGTCGGTGTGCGTCATGGCGGCCTGGTTTTTGCGGTTGGGCAGATGCTTATTGTATAGCGCAATCGGATGCGCGTGAGGCGTGTAGGCGCCACATCATTTCTTTACAGTAACTGGGGAAACGCATCTTGATGTAGCTCAGTGAACCCGGCATTCGCGGCCTGCGTGCGCGGCTTTGGTAGCAAGATGGGTGGTCTTCTTTTTTTCGTCTGCGCGTGATTTTCCCCTTGATCTTTCTTCGTTTATGGACGAATATGATGTACGAGATCCGGCACTACCTGACATCATCGGGCAGGGATTTATATACGGAATGGCTGAAGCGCCAGCGCGACAATACGGCCAGGGTGGCCATCGTCCGGAGCGTGCTGCGTATGATGCCCGGCAATTTTGGCGACCATAAATTTTGCCACGATGGCGTGTGGGAATTGCGCATCGATGTGGGTGCCGGCTACCGTATTTACTATGCCATTGCCGGCGAGCAGATCATTTTATTGCTGTGTGGCGGCGACAAGCGCACCCAGCCGAAAGATATCGAATACGCCTGTGCCTGCTGGCACGACTGGAAGGAGAGAGAGGACATGAAAGAGGACGTGAAACAGGTCACGAGCAGACCACCAAGAGACCGCTCGCATGACGAAGCGATGGCTGAGCTGTACCGCGACGATCCCGATCTCGCCCTGGAATTGATCAACAATATCCTTGCCGACGGCGACCATGGCGAACTGCTGGCCGTGCTGCGTCAATTGACGCGTGCCTTTGGCGGCGTGCCTGCCGTGGCGCAGGCGGCCAGGCTCAATCCTACCCAGCTGTACCGCACCTTGTCGCCCGAGGGCAATCCCTCCCTGAGCACCTTGACGGCCATCCTCGACGCCATGGGCTTGCGGCTGGCCGTGGAACCCAGGCAGCCCGAACGTCCATTTCCTGCGCCGGCTGCCTGAGTCCCTGCCTGTGGCTTAAAACTCCACGGGCCGCGCCTCGCGCATCGCTTGCGTCATGGCCAGGCCGATGCGTGTCGCTTCCGTCGCGTCGTGCAAGGTCAGCGACAAGGTGCGCCGGCCCAGGGCCGCATCCGTAAACTCCTGCGCCTCGATCAAAAAGGCGTCGGCGAAGCGGGCATAGAAGTCCGGCGTGCATTCATTACGCACGCCATGCGCATCCGAAATTTCCACCCGGTTCAGGCGCGGATTGCTGCCCACGGCCAGGCGGCCGCCCGTGCCGAACACTTCCGTCAGGGTTTCATGGCCGTGCGCCATGGTGCGCGAGGCCATGAAGCTGGCCATGCTGCCATCGCTAAACTCGACTGTTGCCAGGCCGTTGTCGACGTCGCTGAACGCCTGCAATCCCGTGTGGATGGCGTTGGTGCCGCTCGCATACACGCGCCTGGGCACGGGGTTGCCCAGCAGCCAGCGCGCCAGGTCGATGTCGTGCACGCTGCAATCGAGGAAGATGCCGCCGCTGGTGGGGGCGAAGCGCATGAAAGCGCCGCTGGGGTCGTTCTGGTCGCAGGTTTGCGAACGCACCAAATACGGCTTGCCGATCAGACCTTGGGCGATCTTTTGCTGCGCGTCATGGTAGCTGGCATCGAAACGCCGCACGAAGCCGATCATGATGGTCAGATGCGGGTGGCGCGCCGCTTCCGCTTCCACCTTCAGGCAGTCGGCCAGGTCCAGCGACAGCGGCTTTTCGCAAAACACGTGCTTGCCGGCGCGCAAGGCGGCGATGATCTGCTCCGCATGCAGCGAGGTGGGCGTGACGAGGAAGACGGCGTCCAGGCCAGGGTGGGCCAGCAGGGCGTCGTAATCGGCATAGCCGGTGGTGATGCCCAGCTGGCTGGCGGCCCAGTCCAGTTCGGCTGGCACGGGGCTGCACGCGGCCACCACTTCGGCATTCGGCACGCGCTGCGCCAGGTTGATGGCGTGGCGCTGGCCCAGCCGGCCCAGGCCGACGATGCCGACTTTTAATGTTGGGGATGACATCTGGTCTCCAGTATCTTGTTATTGTGTTTTTACAGGCTCACGACGCGAGGTTCACAACACGACCTTCGTGCCATGACAAGGTGGCCGCTTCGGCCAGTTCCAGTGCCTTCAAACCATCGTGGACGGTGGTGCGCAGCGGCGTGCCGTGGCTGAGGGCGTCGAAGAAATGCGCCATTTCCTGCGCGTAGGCGACGCGGTAACGTTCCAGGAAGAAATCTTCTGGCTTGTCCACGCTGACGTTCACCGCGCCATACGCCGTCACTTCCGTCGGCTTGTGGTTGCCCGCTTGCAGCATGCCGGCGCTGCCCAGCACTTCGAAGCGCTGGTCGTAGCCGTAGGCGGCGCGGCGCGAGGCATTGATCTGGCACAAGCGGCCTTTTGCCGTGCGGATGGTGACGACGGCCGTGTCCAGGTCGCCCGCCTCGCCGATGGCCGGGTCCACCAGGCAGCTGCCCGTGGCGTGCACGCTGACGGCATCATCGTCGAGTATCCAGCGGAAGATGTCGAAATCGTGGATCAGCATATCCTTGAAGATGCCGCCCGAGACCTTGATGTAGCTGACGGGTGGCGGGCCCGGGTCGCGGCTGGTGACGATGAGTACTTCCGGCGTGCCGATCTCGCCCGCTTCGATCCGTGTCTTGACGGCGTTGAAAGTCGGGTCGTAACGGCGCTGGAAACCCAGCATGCACATGACCTTGGCTTCCTTGACGGCGGCGGCGCAGGCGCGCGCGCGGTCGAGGGTCAGGTCGACGGGCTTTTCGCAAAAGATGGCCTTGCCGGCGGCGGCCGAGCGCAGGATCAGGTCCGCGTGCGTGTCCGTGCTGGAGGCGATGACGACGGCCTTGATGGCCGGGTCGGCCAGCGCCGCTTCCACGGTGGCGCTGCTGCCGCCATGCAAGCCAGCCAAGGCGGCAGCCGCTTCCTGGTTGACGTCGACCACGTACTTGAACTGTACGCCGGGTTGCGCGGCCAGGTTGGCCGCGTGGATTTTGCCGATGCGTCCGGCGCCGAACAACGCTACTTCAATCATCATGTTCTCCTGGTGTGTGGATTTCTTCGATGTCGAGCTCTAATTTGTATGCCAGCGCGATGAACAGCGCCTGGCACAGGCAGATGGTGCTGGTCAGCGAGCGGAAGGCGAAGGCGCTGCCCTCGGTGACGGTGAGCAGCGCGTCGGCGGCCCGCGCGAGCGGGGCCAGCTTGCTGTCGGTAATCACGAGGACCTTGGCGCCCTTGTCCTGCGCCGCCTTGATGCACTGCTGTGTTTCCTTGCCGTAAGGCGAGAAACTGATGGCGATCGCCACATCGCGTTCGCGCACGCTGCGCATCTGTTCGCGGTGCATGCCGCCCAGTCCGCTAATCAGGTGCACGCGCTTGTCCGTGTGTTCCAGCGCGTAGGCGATGTAGGAGGCGATCGGAAACGACCGGCGCACGCCGATCACATAGATATTTTCAGCCTTGAGCAGCAGGTTGACGGCCGCTTCCAGCTGCGCGTCGTCGAGTCCTGCCGCCAGGTCGTCCAGGCCGGCACGGCTGGCGCCGACGAATTCGCGCGTCAGGTCACCTGCGCTCAGAGCGGCGTCGCGCGTGGAAATGAGCTTGCGGATGCGCTGCTGGTAATCGGGCGTGGCGCCGGCCTGGTCCGTATAAGCCTGGCGGAACACATCTTGCATTTCGGAAAAGCCCGTGTAGCCGAAGCGCTGTGCGAAGCGCACGATGGCGGACGGCTGCACGTCGCAGGCGGCGGCGATGTCGCTGATGCGTTCGAGCATCAGGCTGGCCCGGTGCTTCTCGATGTATTGGGCGATGACTTTCAACTGGCGCGACAGATTGTCGTACTCGGCGGCGATGTGTTGCATCAGTTGTTCGATGGGGGCGGTGGCTGCCATGCTGTTTCCTTTGGGCTGGTTCTGGCAAGAATTATAGGAGTGAATGCAGAAAATAGAAATGATTTTCTATTTAAATTTATTTTGAAAATTTTATTGCATTTGTCTTTTTTGTGGCCTAAGCTGTGCGCAGTGCATCGGGTCTTGCCGGTTTTCCGGTTCCCCGCTGACACGCGACAAAAGCTGGCAACTATAAAAATTAATCCTTCAAGGAGACATTCATGCAAAGCAATAAGCGTAAGGGATTTCTGAAGCGCCTGGCCATACTGGGCCTCGGCCTGGGACTGGGTCTGGGCATGAGCGCCAGCCACGCGGCAGGCGAGAAATTCGTGCTGATCAGCCATGCGCCTGATTCCGATTCCTGGTGGAATACGATCAAAAATTCCGTCAAGCAAGCAGGCGAAGACTTCAATGTCAGCGTCGACTACCGCAATCCGCCGAATGGCGACCTGGCCGACATGGCGCGCCTGGTCGAGCAATCGGCAGCCCGCAACTACGACGGCGTGATCGTCAGCATTGCCGACTTCAGCGTGCTGCAAAAACCGCTGGGCCTCGTTGCCGCCAAGAAGATTCCGTTTGTCACGATCAATTCCGGCACGCTGGCGCAAAGCGAGCAGCTGGGCGCCGTGATGCACGTGGGCCAGCCCGAATACGAGGCAGGCAAGGGCGCCGGCGAAAAAGCCAAGGCCGCCGGCATCAAGTCCTTCGTCTGCGTCAACCATTACGCAACGAATCCGTCGTCGTTCGAGCGCTGCCGCGGCTTTGCCGAAGCCATCGGCGTCGATTTCAAGGCCGCGACACTGGATGCGGGCGAAGATCCGACCACCATCGAAAGCAAGCTGAGCGCCTTCCTGCGCAACAACCCGAAAACCCAGGCCGTGCTGGCGCTGGGACCCACCTCGGCCCACGCTTCGCTGAAGGCCTTGGAGAAAATGGGCTTGAAGGGCAAGATGTGGTTTGCCACGTTCGACCTGTCCGATGACATCTCGAAGGGCATCAAGGATGGCAGCATCCAGTTTGCCATCGACCAGCAACCCTACCTGCAAGGCTATATCCCCGTTGCCGTGCTGGCCATCATGAAGCAGGACAAGACGACGGACCTGGCCAAGGTACGCGAAAAGCTGATCAATAACGCCAAGTTCAAGGCGCGCCTGGCCGAGTACGGCCTGGCACCATCGTATGGCCCGCGCCATATCGGTTCCGGTCCTGGCTATGTCACCAAGGACAATATCGGCAAGGTAGAGAAATACGCCGGCCAGTTCCGTTAAGCACCGGCTTCTCAATTCAATCAATACTTAGTTGTTGTCCCCGCGCGCAGGCCAAGCTTGCCGGCGCGCGGGTCCTGCCGCCCTGGAATTGTTGTCGAGGCTGGCAGGTTGCTATAAAACAAGGGAGACATAGCATGAGTACCGTGAAATTAAGCGTGGAACAGGGCGGCATGGCCGCCTCGGGCGCGCCGCCGCAAAAGCAGGGCTTTGATGAGCGCGTAGGGCAGGTCAGCTGGCTCAAGCGGCTGTTCAGCCGCCCGGAATTCGCGTCGATCTCGGGCGCCATCCTGGTGTTCGGCTTCTTCGTCCTGACGGCCGGCGACTCTGGCATGTTCAACCTCGACGGCGTGATCAACTGGGCGCAAGTGGCCGCCTACCTGGGCATAATCGCCATCGGCGCCTGCGTGCTGATGATCGCCGGCGAATTCGACCTGTCGATCGGTTCCATGATCGGTTTTGCCGGCATGATGATCGCCATTCCATCCGTTTACTTCCACTGGCCCGTGTGGGCTGCCATCCTGTTCGCCTTCGCCGGTTCCATGGCGCTGGGCTGGCTCAACGGCTACCTGGTCATCAAGACGCGCTTGCCGTCGTTTATCGTCACCCTGGCCTTCCTGTTTATCTTGCGCGGCCTGACCCTGGCCCTGTCCATCATGTTTGCCAACCGCACCATCGTCAGCGGCATCGGCGCGCTGGCCGCCGAAGACTGGCTGGCCACGACCCTGTTCCATGGCGAAGTGGGCACCTCGCTGTTCGCCTGGATGGCCAAGGCGGGCTGGATCACGGCGCTCGACAATGGCGCGCCGCTGGTCAAGGGCATCCCCAAGGTCATCGTCTGGTGGGCCGGCCTGGCGCTGGTGTCCGGCTTCGTCCTGGCCCGCACCCGCATCGGCAACTGGATCTTCGCCGTCGGCGGCGACGCCAACGCGGCCAAGAACGTGGGCGTGCCCGTGAAAACCATCAAGGTGTCGCTGTTTGTCTTCACCGCCTTCTGTGCCTGCCTGTTTGCCACCCTGCAAGTATTTGACGTGGGCTCGGCCGCCGCCGACCGCGGCATGCAAAAGGAATTCGAAGCCATCATCGCGGCCGTCATCGGCGGCGCCTTGCTGACGGGCGGCTACGGTTCCGTCGTCGGCGCCTGCTTCGGCGCGCTGATCTTCGGCGTGGTGCAGATTGGCATTACCTATACCAATATCAATTCGGACTGGTTCCGCGTCTTCCTCGGCGTCATGCTGCTGATCGCGGTACTGTTCAACAACTTTGTCCGTGCCCGTGTCACGGAAGCGAGATAAGCCATGAGCGAATACATCCTTGCGCTGGAAAACATCAGCAAACGTTTCGGCTCCGTCATCGCCCTGCAGAACGTCACCCTGCGCCTGAAACCGGGTGAAGTGCATTGCCTGCTGGGCGACAATGGCGCCGGCAAGTCGACCCTGATCAAGACGCTGGCCGGCGTACACCGGCCCACCAGCGGGCAATACCTGGTCGATGGCCAGCCCGTCAGCTTCAATTCGCCGAAGGAAGCGCTCGACCTGGGCGTGGCTACCGTCTACCAGGACCTGGCGCTGGTGCCCTTGCTGTCCGTGGCGCGCAATTTCTTCATGGGCCGCGAGCCGATCAGGAAAATGTTCGGCGTGCTGCCCGTGATGGATATGGACTACGCGGCCACCACGGCGCGCGACAAGCTGGCCGAAATGGGCATCATGGTGCGCGACCCGCACCAGGCCGTGGGTACCATGTCGGGCGGTGAGCGGCAATGCCTGGCTATTGCCCGGGCCATCCACTTCGGCGCGCGCGTGCTGATCCTCGACGAGCCGACGGCCGCGCTGGGCGTGAAACAGTCGTTCAATGTGCTGAAACTGATCTACAAGGCGCGCGAACGGGGCTTGTCCGTGATCTTTATTACCCACAATGTGCACCATGCCTACCCGGTGGGCGACTCGTTCACCCTCTTGAACCGGGGCAAGTCGCTGGGTACCTACACCAAGGAAACCGTTTCCAAGGATGAAGTACTCGACATGATGGCGGGCGGTGCGGAAATGCAAACGCTGATGAGTGAACTCGACGGTGTCACGATTTAAGGATAGCCATGAATAATTCCACACAATTTGCCCAGGGCCGCGCGCTGGACGTCATCTGCCTGGGCCGTCTGGCGGTGGACCTGTATGCGCAGCAGATCGGCAGCACGCTGGAAGACGCGACCAGTTTCGCCAAATACCTGGGCGGCTCGTCGGCGAACATCGCCTTCGGCACGGCCCGCCTGGGTCTCAAATCGGCCATGCTGTCGAAGGTGGGCGACGACCACATGGGCCGCTTCTTGACGGAGACCTTGTCGAAGGAGGGCTGCGACGTCAGCCACGTCGGCATCGACCGCGACCGCCTGACGGCCCTCGTCATGCTGGGCATCAAGGATAAAGACACGTTTCCGCTGATTTTTTACCGTGAAAATTGCGCCGACATGGCCATCGACGCGTCGTCGGTGGATGCGGCCTTCATTGCGTCGAGCAAAGCCTTGCTCATTACCGGCACGCATTTTTCTACCAGTGCCATGCACGCCGTCAGCACGCAGGCATTGAAACTGGCCCGCGCCAACAACGTGCGCACGGTGCTCGACATCGATTACCGGCCCGTGCTGTGGGGCTTGTCGGGCAAGGCCGATGGCGAAACGCGTTTCGTCTCGAACGACGGCGTGACCAGCCATTTGCAGGCGATCCTGCCGCAATTCGACTTGATCGTCGGCACGGAAGAGGAATTCATGATCGCCGGCGGCGGCGCTGACATCATGGCCAGCTTGCGCGCCGTGCGGGCCGCCACCCTGGCGACCCTGGTCGTCAAGCGGGGGCCGCTGGGCAGCGCCGTCATCGACAATGTGGTGCCGGCCAGTTTGGATGACGCGTATAACTACCGTGGCGTGCGCGTGGAAGTGCTGAACGTGCTGGGCGCGGGCGACGCGTTTCTCTCCGGCTTTTTGAAAGGCTGGCTGCGCGGCGAGGATTACGCAGCGTGCTGCCGCTACGCGAATGGCTGCGGCGCCCTGGTCGTGTCGCGCCACGGCTGCGCACCGGCCATGCCGTCGCCCGTCGAGCTCGACTATTTCCTGGCCAACGCGGCCAAGCTGACGCAGCCGGACCAGGACGCGACCTTGTCCCGCCTGCACCGCACGACGGTCGCGCGCCAGCAATGGGACGAGCTGTGCGTGTTCGCGTTTGACCACCGCACGCAATTCTTTGAGCTGGCGCAACAGACGGGCGCGCCCGAGTCCGCCATTGCGGCCCTGAAGCAATTGATGGTGCAAGCCGTGGCGCAGACGGAAACGGCCTTGAACCTGGCCGGCAAGACGGGCGTGCTGATCGATGGCCGCTATGGTGTCGACGCCCTCAACGATGCGACAGGGCGGGGCTGGTGGATAGGCCGTCCCGTCGAATTGCCGGGCTCGAACCCGCTGCAATTCGACTGGGGCCGCTCCGTCGGCTCGCACCTGCTCAGCTGGCCGAAGGAGCACGTGATCAAGTGCCTGGTGCAGCTGCACCCGGACGATGCCGTGGAAAACCGGCTGGAACAGGAAGCGCAGATCAAGGCCCTGTACGACGCGGCGCAAGTGAGCGGTCACGAACTGCTGTTGGAGGTGATACCGTCGGAAGCCCTGCCGCACGGTGACGATACGGTCTTGCGCGCCGTCAAGCGCCTGTACAACCTGGGCATTTATCCGGAATGGTGGAAGCTGGAAAGCATGTCTGCCCAGCAATGGCAAGCCATCGATGCCCTCGTGCACGAGCGCGATCCGTATTGCCGTGGCGTCGTATTACTTGGCTTGAACGCGCCCATTGCCGCCCTGGCCGACAGTTTTGAACAGGCCAGTGCCAGCACCACCTGCCGCGGCTTCA
Source organism: Janthinobacterium sp. JF4 (assembly GCF_059617925.1). Taxonomy (NCBI): domain Bacteria; kingdom Pseudomonadati; phylum Pseudomonadota; class Betaproteobacteria; order Burkholderiales; family Oxalobacteraceae; genus Janthinobacterium; species Janthinobacterium sp. JF4. Next base: position 15,939 of record NZ_JCAQAV010000016.1, read on the forward strand.
TGGTGGGACGCACCATCTTTCAGGAACCGAGTCGCCGCTGGCTGGCGGGCGAGCTCGACGATGCGGGCCTGATCGCCGCCGTGCGCGCCAACTTCGAGCAGCTGATTTCCTTGTGGCAGCGCACGCGCAACCGCCTGGAGCGTGCAGCATGAGCGCCACGATCAGATTGACGATGGCGCAGGCGCTGGTGCGCTATCTGTCGGCATTGCGCACCGAAGAAGGTGAATCCCTGTTCGGCGGCGCCTTCGCCATCTTTGGCCACGGCAACGTGGCGGGCCTGGGCGAGGCGCTGTACCAGTACAAGGATGTGTTTCCCACCTACCGCGCCCACAATGAACAGGCGATGGCGCACTCGGCAATTGCCTATGCGAAAGCGCACATGCGCCGGCGCATGATGGCCGTTACCAGTTCCATCGGCCCGGGCGCCACCAACTTGCTGACGGCCGCCGCGTTGGCGCACGTGAACCGCTTGCCCGTACTGCTGTTGCCCGGCGACGTGTTCGTCTCGCGCGCGCCGGACCCGGTGCTGCAGCAGCTGGAAGACCCAGCCGACGGCGGCGTCTCCGTCAACGATGCGTTCAAGCCGCTGTCGCGCTATTTCGACCGCATCGTCTATCCGGAGCAGTTGCTCACCGCCTTGCCACGGGCGATTGCCGCCTTGACGGACCCGGCCGCCTGCGGCCCCGTCACCTTGTCCTTGCCGCAAGACGTGCAAACGATGGCGTATGACTATCCGGCCGATTTCTTCGAACCGCGCATCGTGCGTTTCCGCGCCGTGCCAGCCGTCGAACAGGCGCTGGAAGAGGCGGCCGCCATGCTGAAAAACGCGAAGCAGCCGCTGATCGTGGCCGGTGGCGGCGTGCTGTACGGCCAGGCCAGCGCCGCCCTGCAGGCGTTTGCCGAGCGCCATGGCATCCCCGTGGCGGAAACCCAGGCCGGGAAAAGTGCCTTGCCATGGGACCATCCTTTGCAGCTGGGCGCCATCGGCGTGACGGGCTCGCCAGCCGCCAACGCGCTGGCGGCGGAAGCGGACGTGGTGCTGGCCATCGGCACGCGCCTGCAGGATTTCACGACGGGATCGAATTCCCTGTTTGCGCAGGCGCAGCTGGTCAGCCTGAACGTCAACAGTTTTGATGCGCTGAAACGCCGCGGCCTGGGTGTGCAGGCGGACGCGACACTCGGCTTGCAGGGATTGTCGCGGCTGCTGGGCAACTGGCACTGCGCGGGCCAGTGGCAGGAGCGTGCGCAGCAGGAGGCGAATGCCTGGCGCGACACCGTGCTGGCGATCACTGGCAAACGGGAAGTCGTCGGCTTGCCGTACGACGGCGAAGTCATCGGCGCCGTGCAGCGTTCCGCAGCGGATTCTACTGTGCGCGACATCGTTGTCTGCGCGGCAGGCACCTTGCCGGCCGAGCTGCACAAGCTGTGGCGCACCAGCGTACCGGGCGGCTACCACATGGAATACGGCTATTCGTGCATGGGCTATGAAATCGCCGGCGGCCTCGGCGTCAAGATGGCCAAACCCGATGCCGAAGTCATCGTCATGGTGGGCGACGGCAGCTACCTGATGATGAATTCGGAAATCGCCACCTCCGTCATGCTCGACAAAAAGCTCATCATCGTCGTGCTCGACAACCGCGGTTATGGCTGCATCAACCGCTTGCAGCAGGCCTGCGGCAACGCCTCGTTCAACAATATGTTGCCCGACAGCGCACCCCGTATCGACTTCGCCCTGCATGCGCAATCCTTGGGCGCGCTGTCGGAGCACGTGGCCAACATTGCCGAACTGGAACAGGCCATGCTGCGCGCCCGCGCCGCCGCGCGCACTTACCTGATCTGCATCGACACGGACGACACGCGCACGACCGCAGAGGGGGGATGCTGGTGGGAAGTGGCCGTGCCGGAAGTGTCCACCCAGCCCGGCGTGCAGCTTGCGCGCGCCCGTTATGAACTCGACCGCCAAGGACAACAACAATGAACGCACCAACATGGAATGTGAAGATCGGCATCAACCCGATCTCGTGGATGAACGACGATTTGCCATCGCTGGGGGGAGAAACCCCGCTGGAAACGGCCCTGAAGGAAGGCGCCGAGATCGGCTACGTGGGGTTTGAGCTGGGCAACAAGTTTCCGAAAGACGCCCCGTCCCTGAACGCCGTGCTGGGCAAGTATGGCCTGGCGTGTGTGTCCGGCTGGTATTCGGGCCGCCTGGCGCACCGCTCCGTGGAAGAAGAAATCGCCGCCGTTGGCCCGCATCTGCGCCTGCTGGCCGACAGCGGCGCCACCGTCATGGTGTACGGCGAAGTGGCCGACGCCATCCAGGGCGAAGCGCGCCCTTTGTATAAACGTCCGCGTTTCCAGTCGCTGCAGCAATGGCAGTACTACGCGGACAAACTGACGGCGTTTGCGAAGCACTTGCTCGACAACGGCGTGCGGCTGGCGTACCACCATCACATGGGCGCCTACGTGGAAACGCCGGCCGACGTGGATCAGCTGATGGCTTTGACGGGGCCGGAAGTGGGCTTGCTGTTCGACACGGGCCACATCACCTTTGCCGGCGGCGACGCGCTGGCGGTGTTAAGCCAGCACATCGATCGCATCTGCCATGTGCATTGCAAGGACGTGCGCGCCAACGTGGTGAAACTGGCCCGCAATGGCCACTGGAGTTTTTTGCAGGCCGTCATCAATGGCGCCTTCAGCGTGCCGGGCGACGGCAGCATCGATTTCCCGGCCATTCTGACGCGCCTGTACCTGCACGGCTATGCGGGCTGGCTGGTGGTGGAAGCGGAGCAAGACCCGGCCGTCGCGCCCAGCTACGAATACGCGAAGATGGGCCACGATTACCTGGCCAACCTCGTCGAGGCCATTCCCCGCCTGAGCCGGGAGGCGGCATGAGCCCGCTATTAGTCAAAGCGGAGAAGGCCGGCGGCAAGATCGTGGAAGTCACGCCCGCGTCCGCCGGCTGGACGCACGTGGGTTTCGCCGCGCACCGGTTGCAAGCAGGCGAGAGCATTAGCCTGGGGACGGGCAGCCGCGAACTGTGCATCGTCGTGCTGACGGGCACGGTCACGGTGCAGGCCGGTGATGACGTGTGGCGTGAGATCGGCAATCGCCAGAGCGTGTTTGAAGCCGTCTCGCCTTACGCCGTGTATGTCCCGTTGGAAACAGCGGTCACCATCACGGCTGCAAGCGCTGCGGAAGTGGCGCTGTGCAGCGCACCGGCCACCACCCACCGCCCGGCGCGCCTGATCGAGCCTGCTGCCATGACGCGCTCCGTGCGCGGCAAGGGCGCGAATACCCGCTATGTGTGCGACATCCTGCCGCAGACGGCCGAAGCGGACGGCTTGCTGGTGGTCGAGGTGGTCACGCCGTCCGGCCACTCGTCCAGTTATCCGCCGCACAAGCACGATAGCGACAATATCCCGCTGGAAAGTTCGCTCGAGGAAACGTACTACCACCGCCTCAATCCGGAACAGGGCTTTGCCTTTCAAAGAGTCTACACGGATGACCGTTCCATCGACGAGGCCATGGCCGTGGAAAACCACGACGTGGTGATGGTGCCCAGGGGCTACCACCCCGTCACCGTGCCGTATGGCTACGACGGCTATTACCTGAACGTGATGGCCGGCCCGCAACGCGTGTGGCACTTTAAAAACGACCCGGCCCATGAGTGGCTGATGCATGCCAAATAACCAAGGACAAGAGATGACTACCCCGATGATCGGCCACTTTATTGGTGGCAACCCGATGGCGTCGCGCTCGGAGCGCACGAGCGACGTCTTCAATCCCGCCACGGGCGCCGTGACGGCGAAAGTGGCGCTGGCGACCGCCGCCGAGCTGAACGCGGCCGTGGCCGCCGCCCATGCGGCATTTCCCGCCTGGTCGCAGACCTCGCCGCTGCGCCGTGCCCGCGTGATGTTCAAGTTCAAGGAGTTGCTGGAGGAACACTCGGATCAATTGGCGGCCCTGATCACAGCCGAGCACGGCAAAGTCTTCACGGACGCGAAAGGGGAGGTGACGCGCGGCATCGAAGTGGTGGAGTTTGCCTGCGGCATCCCGCAAATGATGAAAGGTGAATACTCGGAGCAAGTGGCCGGCGGTATCGATGCCTGGTCCATCCGCCAGGCGCTCGGCGTCTGCGTCGGCATCACGCCCTTCAACTTTCCCGTGATGGTGCCGATGTGGATGTTTCCGATGGCCATTGCCTGCGGCAATACCTTCGTCTTGAAACCGTCCGAGCGCGACCCGTCGGCCAGCCTGCTCCTGGCGCAACTGTTGACGGACGCGGGCTTGCCCGACGGCGTCTTCAACGTGGTGCAGGGCGATAAAGAGGCCGTGGATGGCTTGCTGCGCCACCCGGACGTGCGCGCCGTCAGCTTTGTCGGTTCCACGCCGATTGCCGAGTATATCTATGCCACCGGCTGCGCGCAGGGCAAGCGCGTGCAAGCCCTGGGTGGCGCGAAGAACCACATGGTCGTCATGCCGGACGCGGATATTCCCCAGACGGTCGATGCCCTGATGGGCGCCGCGTTTGGGTCGGCCGGCGAGCGCTGCATGGCCATTTCCGTCGTCGTGGCGGTGGGCAATGTGGCGGATCAACTGGTCGAGGCGCTGGTGCCGCGCATTGCCGCCCTCAAGATCACGCAGGGCATGGATTTAACAGCGGAAATGGGTCCCGTGGTGACGCAGGTGCACAAGGACAAGATCGCCGGCTACATCGCCACAGGCGTGAAAGAGGGCGCCAAGCTGGTCAGTGACGGGCGCGGTTTCGTGCTGCCCGGCCACGAAAACGGCTTTTTCCTCGGCGGCAGCCTGTTCGACCATGTCACGCCCGAGATGACGATCTACAAGGAAGAAATCTTCGGCCCCGTGCTGTGCATCGTGCGCGTGCCTGATTTCACCACGGCGCTGGACCTGGTCAACGCCCACGAATACGGCAATGGCACGGCGATCTACACGCGCGATGGCAACACGGCGCGCGAATACACGCACCGGGTGCAGGTGGGGATGGTCGGGGTCAACGTGCCGATCCCCGTGCCGATGGCCTTCCACAGCTTCGGCGGCTGGAAGCGCAGCCTGTTCGGCGACCACCACGCGCACGGCCCGGAATCCGTGCGTTTCTATACGAAGCAGAAGGCCGTCACGCAGCGCTGGCCCGCATCGACGGCTGCCGGCGCCGAGTTTGCCATGCCGACCCTGAAGTAAAACATCTGGTTCGCTTCTTGCTTACTGCAATGGTTGTGTTTAGCCATTGCAGATCGCTCCCATGACGTCCAGCCGTACCCAGCCTTTGCGCATCGTTGTCGTCAACACCATTGTCGAGCACGGCGTGCACGAGAATGCGGCCTTGGCTGCCCAAGTGCAGCGCGGCAATGCCTTGCGCATCGGCTTGCTGGAATCGGGCTTCGACATCGTTGCCTCGCTGCCAGCCGACCTCTACCTTCCCGAGCGCATCGCGCAACTGCAGCCTGACCTCATCATCATCGATGCCGAATCGGACGCGCGCGACGTGCTCGAGCACATCGTCATCGCCACGCGCGACGAGCGCCGACCCATCGTCCTGTTTACCGAAGATGGCGCCACGGCCAGCATCGACGCGGCCATGGCGGCCGGCGTATCCGCCTATATCGTGGCCGGCTTGCAGGCCGAGCGGATCTTGCCCGTGCTGAATGTGGCGCTGGCGCGCTTTCGCCAGGAAGAAAAATTGCGCGCCGAATTGCTCGATACGCGGCACAAGCTGCTGGAGCGCAAGGTGATTGAACGGGCCAAGGGCCTGTTGATGACGCATCACGGCTTGACGGAAGAGCAGGCTTACCAGCGCTTGCGCAGCATGGCCATGAACAAGAAACTCAAACTGGCGGACATTGCCCAGCGTATCCTCGACGTGGAGGACTTGCTGGGATGAATCGTCCATTGCCTGATACATGCTGGTGCAGTGCACCATTGCGGTGCGTTTCCAGCCTCCCTGGGCCGGGCATGCACAGGCACGGTCCTTGCTGCTGGTCGGGGAGAGCCTTGCCCATGGTGGCGCGGAAAAACAGTACTTATCAGCAAGGAATAGCATGACAGAGCAAACGGGCAATGCGGCAGGACAGGGCGCCCAGGCGAAGCGCACCCTGCAGCCGGAAAAACAGACGATACGCATCGGTTACCTGCCGCTGACTGATTGCGCCTCGCTGGTGATGGCGTCAAAGCTGGGCCTGGATGAAAAATACGGCATCAAGATTGAACTGAGCCGGGAGATGTCGTGGGCAGGCGTGCGCGACAAATTGAATAACGGCGAACTCGACGCTGCCCACGTGTTGTACGGTCTCGTGTATGGCGTGCAGATGGGCATAGGCGGGCAGCAGCACGACATGGCCGTGTTGATGAATCTCAATCACAGCGGCCAGGCCGTCACCCTGTCGGCGGCGCTGGCGCGCGAGGGGGCCCACGATGGCCCCACCTTGGCACGGCACATGCGCGCCGCGGCGCGGCCGTTTGCGTTCGCGCACACTTTCCCGACTGGCAACCACGCGATGCTGCTGCAATACTGGCTGGCCGCGCACGGCATCGATCCGCTGCGCGATGCGCGCGTGATGACGGTGCCGCCGTCGCAGATGGTGGCGGCCTTGCGCGCGGGCCAGATGGATGGCTTTTGCGCGGGCGAACCTTGGGGCTACAAGGCCATCGTCGATGGCGTGGGCGTGACGGTCACCACCAGCGGCGCCATCTGGCCCGACCATCCGGGCAAGGTGCTGGGCACCCGCGCCGCGTTTGCGCACGCGCATCCAAACAGCTGCCGCGCCCTGATCGCCGCCGTGCTCGAAGCGGGCCGCTGGATAGACGCCAGCGACGCCAACCGGCTGGCCATGGCGGCCACCCTGGCCGAGCCCGATTACCTGAATACGCCGCAGGAAACGCTGGCGCCGCGCATTCTCGGCCACTACCAGGATGGCCTTGGCAAGACCTGGGACGAGGCGCACGGTTTGAAGTTTTATGGCGCCGGCAGCGTGAATTTCCCCTACCTGTCCGACGGCATGTGGTTCATGACCCAGCACCGGCGCTGGGGCTTGCTGCGCGACGAACCCGATTACCAGGCGGTGGCAAGGCAGGTCAACCGCATCGACCTGTACCGCCAGGCGGCGGAAATGACGGCCACGCCTTTGCCCGCATCACCGCTGCGTAGTTCCACCCTGTGCGACGGCGTCGTGTGGGACGGCAGCGCGCCGGAAGCCTACGCGGCATCGTTTGCCATCGGCCATTTTTTCTGATTGGAGAGTGCATCATGGCGCAACTTGGAAGCGTGACCCTGGTCGGCGCCGGTCCCGGCGACCCGGACCTGTTGACCATCAAGGCAGTAAAGGCCATCGCGCGGGCCGACGTGGTGCTGATCGACGACCTCGTCAACCCGGCCATCCTCGCGCATGCTGGGCCCGGCGTGCGCGTGGTCGAGGTGGGCAAGCGGGGCGGCTGCGCGTCCACGCCGCAAGCCTTCATCGAACGCCTGATGCTGGCCGAAGCCCGTGCCGGGTTGCACGTGGTGCGCCTGAAAGGGGGCGACCCCTACCTGTTCGGGCGCGGCGGCGAAGAGCGCGCCTACCTGCGCAGCCACGGCGTGGCCGTCGAGGTGATCCCCGGCATCAGCAGCGGCCTGGCCGCGCCGTCCGGCATCGGCGTGCCGCTGACGCACCGCGGCTGGAGCCAGGGCGCCATCTTCGTCACGGGCCACGGCAAGGATAGCGCGTCGGAACCGAACTGGGCGGCGCTGGCGCAGAGCAAGCTCACCCTCGTCATCTACATGGGCGTGGCCCGGGTGGCGGCCATCCAGGCGGGCTTGCTGGCCGGCGGCATGGCGCCGGGCACGCCCGTGGCCGTGGTGCAATCGGCCAGCTTGCCGGCGCAGCGCCAGTTGCTGAGCACCTTGCAGCGCTTGCCGGACGATTTGCAGGCCAGCGGCCTGGGCAGTCCCAGCATCATCGTCGTGGGCGAGGTGGTGCGCTGCGCCGATGCCTGGGATGACCATGGTGCCTTGTTGACAGCGACCGTGTGATCTAGCGGAATTTAGCGGATCGGCAGGGCCACGGGACGGATGGGCGCCGCGTCGCCGCCGCGGAATTTCAATGAGGCGCCGATGAAGGCGAACTGGTAGACCTTGTCGCGTGACAGCGCTTCCAGGTCGACCAGTTCCAGGATGGGCGCGCCCTGCTGCGCCAGCAGATAGGTGTGCACGGGCAGGTAGTTGCCCGCCACTTCGGACGGAAACGCCTCGAAACTGAGGTTGTCCGCGCCCACCACCATGGCGCCGTCATCTTCCACGAGGAATTTCGCCGCGTCCAGCGACTGGCCGGGGGGATTGGCCATGTACGCTTGCGCCTGCTCATAGTGCTGCATGCGGCCCGTGCGTATCAGCACCACGTCGCCTTTCTCCAGCGTCACCTTCTGTTGTGCCAGCGCGGCGCGCAAGTCTTGCCGCGTGACGCGGTAATTGTCGGGTAGTTGCGACAGGCCCTTGAACGCGGCCACGTCGATCAGCACGCCGCGCGCGACGATGGGCGGCAGTTTTTCCGCGCCCGTCACGGTCCAGCCCCGGTCGCCCAGGTATTGCTCTTCCGTAAAACCATTCCAGATCTTGCCGTTCAAGCCAAAGTGATTGAGGGCGTCGATATGCGTGCCCATGTGCGCATACATGGACACGGCCGAGCCCGTGTAACTGACGTGGCGGTTCATCTGTTCACCCACGTTCATCGAGTCGGCCACCACGTTGCCCTTCGGCGTGTGCGTCATCCACATCTGGTAGGGCGGATCGCCTGCCGCCTGCCAGCTGGGCATGCCGACATAGAAATCGACGGCCAGGTCGTAGCTCTTGCCGCCGTCGATGCGCGCCAGGATGGCGGCGCGCGAGGCTGGCGTCATCAGGTTCAGGCGGCCGATTTCATCTTTCGGCCCCCAGGGGCTGATGCCCACTTCGGGCAGGGCGGCGGCCGGGGTGGCCTGCACTGTGCCTGCCAGCAGGGCCAGCAGCAGGGTGCTCAGGGCGGCGGATGGTGTGAACATGGGTACTCCTTGCGTGACATGAATGAAGAAGCCACCATCATATTATTTTCCAATTCAATGATAATCGGCGATAAAATAATAAGATATTTAACTGCATGGAAAGAATGATGGATGTCTTGGCACATATGCGCGTGTTTCGCAAGGTGGTCGAGCGCGACAGCTTCAGCAAGGCGGCGCTGGACCTGAACCAGTCGGCGGCGGCCATCAGCAAGCAGGTGCGCCAGCTGGAGGCGCATCTGGCGACGGTGCTGCTGGTGCGCACGACGCGGCGCATGAGCTTGTCGGACGGCGGGCGCGCCTATTATCTGGAATGCTGCCGCCTGCTCGATGAAATCGACGCGCTGGAACTGGCCACGCGCGGCTGCGCCGGCAAGGTGGCGGGGCGGCTGCGCGTGAATGCGCCGCTGTCGTTCGGCTTGAAAGTGCTGTCGCCGCTGCTGCCGGACTTCATGGCCCGCCATCCGGAAGTCAGAATCGAAATGACCCTGGACGACCGCCTGCGCGACGTGGTGGGCGAGGGCTATGACGTGTCGCTGCGCATCCGCGCCGCGCTGGCCGATTCGACCCTGGTGGCGCGCCGCCTGGGCGATGTCGAGCAGATGATCTGCGCATCGCCCGCCTATCTGGCGCGGCGCGGCACGCCCAGCCAGGCGCAGGATTTGCACGGCCACGACTGCCTGGCTTACCGCCTGGCCGACAGTCCCGGCGTCTGGCAACTGGCCGGCCCGGAAGGGAGCAGCAGCATCGTGTTGCCCGTGCGCTTTTCCGCCGACAGCAGCGTGCTGCTGGCCGACATGCTGGTGGCGGGCATCGGCGTGGGCGCGCTGCCGTCGTTCGTCGCCGCGCCCCTGCTGGCCAGCGGCGCCCTGGTGCGCGTGCTGCCGACGCACGGCATGGCCAGGCGCGGCGTGTATGCCTTGACGCCCGATGGACGCCACGTGCAGGAAAAGGTGCGCGCCTTTTGCGACTTCCTGGCCGGGGCGCTGCGGACGACCTAGACGCCAGGTGTTTTCCAGGGCAACCATGGCGCGCGCTTTTTTTCATGTGCGGACGCGTCGGGCGGGGGCTTTGATAGTATCCTCGTACTTGCTGGGCGGCGCAGCGCCGCCCATTCGAGGAACCGGAATAAGCGATTGACAATGCACACTTTGAGCAAGGGCGGGGCGGGACCAGGCATCAGGATATGGGCGGGTGGCCTGCTGCTGGCATTGGCGGTGGGCGGCGCCCTGTACGCGGGCGCGGCGCGCACGGTCAATGACGACGCCGAACAGCGTTTCGACAATCTCACGCATGGCGCCCAGCATAGCCTGGCCACGCGCGTAAAAAGCTATTCCGACCTGTTGCGCGGACTCGAAGCCCTGTTCCGCACCAGCGAGCAGCTGACGCGCCGCCAGTTTCACGATTATGTGGCCGGCCTCGATATTGCGCGCCAGTTCCCGGCCATCGAATCGGTCAACTACGCGGTGGCCGTCCCGTCGGCGCAGCGCGCCGCCTTCATCGAGGCGGTGCGCCAGGATACCAGCCTGGCGCCGCGCGGGTATCCCGCTTTCACCATCCGCCCGCCCGGCGAGCGGCCGGAATACGCGGTGCTCACCTACCTGGAACCCGATTCCCTGCTGGCCGAACGCATGGGCGTCGATATCGGCGCCAACCCGCTGGTGGCGCAGTCCCTGGCGCAGGCGCGCGACAGCGGCCAGGTCAGCGCCTCGGGCCAGGTGATCATGATCAAGGGACCGCCCGCGCACGTGGGGCTGGGCATGCGCCTGCCCGTGTACCGCAATGGCATGCCGCAGGGCAGCGTGGCCGAGCGCCGCGCCGCTTATCAAGGGTCCGTCGGCATCGGCTTTGGCGTGGCGCAGCTGGTGCACAGCGCGCTCGAACGCAGCGCCCTGGAACCGTTGCACCTGACCCTGTACAGCGCGGGCGAAGCGCCGCCTGCCGATGGCGTCTGGCGTATCACGCCGCAGGACCGCCTGCTGTTCAATGACGATGGCGACCTGGCGGCGGTGCCGCCGCAACCGGGCAGCGATGCCGACTATTTCGACCAGGTGCTGCCGGTGGCTTACCAGGGCGGCCTGTGGAAAGCCCATTTCCGCGTGCGCAAGGCGGAGCTGTACAGTTCCTTCGACCGCTATTTTCCATGGCTGGCGCTGGCCGTCGGCGTGGCCGGCACCCTGCTCATTTATGGCTATATCTTTACCCTGTACCGGTCGCGCCGCAACGCCGTGGCGCAGCGCACCCTGCTCGATACGGTGCTCGACAGCGTCGACGCCTATGTCTACATGAAGGATGCCGACCTGCGCTACCGCTACGTGAATGCGCGCACGGCGAAGATACTGGGCCGTTCGGCGGAGCAGCTGATCGGCCGCCAGGATGGCGAATTGATGCTCGGCGATGCGGCGGCGTCCGCGCAGCTGACGGAGCGCCAGGTGTTCGACAGCGGCGCCAAGTTCGTCGGCGAAGAGCGCTTCGTCGATGCGCAGGGGCAGGTGCACCACCTGTGGAGCGTGAAGGTGCCGCTGGGCTTGCCCGGTCCCGTCACGGGTCTGATCGGCCTGTCCACCGACGTGACGGAGCTGCACCGCCTGAAGGAGCAGGCCGACGCGGCCAGCCAGGCCAAGAGCGACTTCCTGTCGAACATGAGCCATGAAATCCGCACGCCGATGAACAGCATCATCGGCATGGCGCACCTGGCGCTGAAATCGGTGGCCGACGCGCGCCAGCGCGACTATCTGCAAAAAATCTTCCATTCAGGCCAGCATTTGCTGGGCCTGATCAATGACATCCTCGATTTTTCCAAGATCGAGGCGGGCAAGCTGGAACTGGAAGTGCTGGACTTCCGTCTCGACACCCTGCTGGCGAACGTCGCCAGCCAGCTCGGCGACGCGGCCGCCGTCAAGGGCCTGGCCCTGCAGTTCGATATCGCGCCGGAGCTGCCGCAGCGCTGGCGTGGCGACCCGCTGCGCCTGGAGCAGGTCTTGCTGAACCTGGCCAGCAACGCCATCAAGTTTTCCGACAATGGCAGCATCTTCGTGCGCGTGCGCCAGTCCGAGGAGCGCGGCAGCCACGGCATGCTGCGCTTCGAGGTGCAGGACCGGGGCATCGGCATGACGCAGGACGAGGTGGCGCAGCTGTTCCGTTCCTTCCACCAGGCCGACCCGTCGACCACGCGCAAGTATGGCGGCAGCGGGCTGGGGCTGGTGATCAGCAAGCAGCTGGTGGAACTCATGGGCGGCAAGGTGGGCGTGTACAGCCAGCCGGGCCTGGGCAGCACCTTCTGGTTCACGGCGCGCCTGGAGAAAAGCGCGCAAGCGGGCGACGAGCGCATCGCCGAGGTGGAGCCGGAAGTGCTGGGGGTGATCCGCGGCGCATCGATCCTGCTGGTGGAAGATAACGTCTTTAGCCAGCAGGTGGGCTGCGAATTGCTGGAAGACGCGGGCGCCACCGTCTGCGTCGCCGGCAACGGCCGCGAAGCGCTGGCATTGCTGGCCCGCCAGCGCTACGACTGCGTGCTGATGGACGTGCAGATGCCGGAAATGGACGGCTTCGAGGCGACGCGCCGCATCCGCGCCGACCCGCAGCTTGCCGGCCTGCTGGTGATTGCCATGACGGCCAATGCGGGCAGCGAAGACCGCGCCCGCTGCCTGGCGGCGGGCATGGATGAGTTCGTGACCAAGCCGATCGCCCCGAATCTGCTGTTTCACCTGCTGGCGAAATGGTTTCGCCTGCGTGGCGGTATTGGCGGCACAGGCCATGCGCGCGCGGGCGACAGGCTGGTGGCAGTGCCGAAAGCGCCGCCATCGGGCGCCTCGCTGGAATTGCGCGACACGGCCATCCTCGACCTGGCCACCCTGGCGCTCACGTTCAGCAATGACGCCGTGAAGATGCGCAAGTATACGCAGCTGTTCCTCGACACGGCGCGCGACGGCATCGCTGAAATGGAGCAGGCCATGGCGCTGGAAGACCTGGGGCGCCTGGCCGACCTGGGCCACCGCAGCAAATCGTCCGCGCTGGCCGTGGGCGCCCATGCCTTTGCCGGCCTGTGCACGTCGATCGAAGGCTTGCGCCTGGGCGGCGACCTGGCGCAGGCGCGCGCCTTGCTGACGGCCCTGGGGCCGGCGCTGGCACAGGTGGCAGAACAAATTTCCATGGAATTTTCCGCCAGCGACGCCCCCTGACGCAGGCAGCGGCGATAATATGCCTTTGACGTCTCCGGCCACCCGGCCCGAGGCGCGGCAACCCATCGGATCAGCATGCATACTCCCGTCACGCCCGGCCTCCTCATCCTGCACGGCAACCAGCTGGAACAGCTGCGCGCCGCCGTCTTCCAGTGGCTGCGCCAGCATCCGCTGGCCCCCCTGGAAACGGACATCTTCCTGGTGCAGTCGAACGGCGTGGCCGAGTGGCTGAAGATCGCCCTGGCCGAGGAGATGGGGGTGTGCGCCGCCACGCGCATCGCGCTGCCGGCGCGCCTGCTGTGGGAAAGCTACCGCGGCATGCTGGGGCGCGAGCGCGTCCCGCGCGTGTCGCCGTTCGATAAATCCCCGCTGACCTGGCGTTTGATGCGCCTGTTGCCGTCCCTGCTGGCCGACCCCGTCTTTGCGCCGCTGCGCTACTTCCTTGCCGATGGCGATTGCGAACGCCGGCTGCAGCTGGCCGAGCGCCTGGCCGACCTGTTCGACCAGTACCAGGTCTACCGCGCCGACTGGCTGGCCGACTGGGCGGCCGGGCGCGACCAGCTGCGCACGGCGCGCAATGAAGCTATCGTCTTGAAGGAAGACCAGCGCTGGCAGGCGCAGTTGTGGCGCGCCGTGGCTGCCGACGTGGAACCGTTCGAGCGCGACACGGGCCGCGCCGACATCCACGACGCCTTCCTGGCGGCGATCGCCGCCGGCGAGGCGCCGGTGGGCAAGCTGCCGCGCCGCGTGGTGCTGTTTGGCGTGTCGGCCCTGCCGTACCAGACCTTGCAGGCGCTGGCCGCGCTGGCGCGCCACACGCAGGTGGTGCTGGCCGTACCCAACCCGTGCCAGTTCTACTGGGGCGACATCATCGACGGGCGCGACTTGCTGCGCGCGCAAAACAAGCGCCAGCGGCAGCGCAACGGCACCGACCTGGCGCAGATTCCGCTGGAAGAACTGCATGCGCACAGCCACCCGCTGCTGGCCAGCTGGGGCAGGCAAGGGCGCGATTTCATCCGCATGCTCGACGAGTTCGACGAACACGCGCAAGCCGAGGGGCACGACGACAGCCTGCGCGTCGACCTGTTTGGCGAGGAAACGGGCGAGACCCTGCTGCAGCAGGTGCAGGTGGCCATCCGCGAACTGCGTCCGCTCGCCGAACACGAACAAACGCCGCCGGATACGGCCGACCGCTCGATCGAATTTCACGTGGCGCACAGCGTGCAGCGCGAAGTGGAAGTGCTGCATGACCAGCTGCTGGCCATGTTCGCGCACAGCGCCGAGACGGGATTGCGTCCGCGCGACGTGGTGGTGATGGTGCCCGACATCGACACGTTTACGGCCGCCATCCACGCCGTCTTCGGCCAGTACCGGCGCAACGACGAGCGCTTCATCCCGTTCGAGATCGGCGACGTGAAGGACCGCAGCGTCAATCCGCTGCTCGTCGCGCTCGAGTGGCTGCTGCAGTTGCCGCAGCAGCGCTGCCGCCAGAGCGAAGTGCGCGACCTGCTTGACGTGCCGGCGCTGGCGGCCCGCTTCGGCTTGCAGCCGGACGACCTGGCCACCCTGGGCGCCTGGATCGAAGGGGCCGGCGTGCGCTGGGGCCTGGACCAGCAGCACCGCGCCGGCCTGGGCCTGGGCGCCGCCGGCGAGCAGAATGCGTGGATCTTCGGCGTGCGGCGCATGCTGCTCGGCTATGCCAGCGGCAGTGGCGCCAGCTTTGGCGGCATCGAGCCGTATGCGGAAGTGGGCGGCCTCGATGCGGCGCTGGCGGGCTCGCTGGCGCAGCTGGTCGAGGCGCTGCTGCACTGGCGCGACGTGCTGGCCGGCGCGCGCGCGCCCGCCGAATGGGGCGTGCAGGCGCGCGCGCTGCTGGCCGCTTTTTTTGACGCCGACGACGAGGGCGACCGCCTGACCCTGGCGCAGCTGGAAGGCGCCTTGCAAGGCTGGCTGGAAACCTGCGAGCATGCGGGCTTTGTCGAACCGATGCCGCTGTCGGTGCTGCGCGTGGCGTGGCTGGGTGCGCTGGACGAGCCGACCCTGAACCACCAGTTTGTCTCCGGCGGCGTGACCTTCTGCACCCTGATGCCGATGCGCGCCGTGCCGTTCCGCGTCGTGTGCCTGCTGGGCATGAACGATGGCGACTTCCCGCGCCGCGCGCAAAAGGCCGATTTCGACTTGCTGGCGCTGCCCGGCATGGCGCGTCCGGGCGACCGCTCGCGCCGCGACGATGACCGCTACCTGATGCTCGAAGCATTGCTGGCCGCGCGCGACAAGCTGTACGTGAGCTGGGTGGGGCGCAATGTGCGCGACAATTCCGAGCAGCCGCCGTCCGTGCTGGTGTCGCAGCTGCGCGACTACCTGGCCGCAGGCTGGTCGCTGGACCGGCATTTGGCAAGCCTGACGACCGAGCACGCGCTGCAGCCGTTCAGCCGCCGCTATTTCGAGGCCGATGGCTTGCTGACCTATGCACGCGAATGGCGCGTGGCGCATGCGGAAGCGGAGGCGCAGACTGCCGTGCCGCCGCTGGGCCCCTACGAGCTCGATCCCGGCACGCGATTGACACTGGGCGAACTGGCCAGCTTTTTGCGCCAGCCCGTCAAATATTTCTTCCGCCGCCGCTTGAGCGTGTATTTTTCCGACGCGGCCATGCTGGGCGAGGATGAAGAGCCGTTCGGCCTGAATGCGCTCGAGCGCTATCTGCTGGAAGACACCATGCTCGATGACGGCGGCGCCGTCGAAGCGGCGGGCGACGTGCGCGCCAGCCTGGAAGCGCGCGCAGGGAAGCTGGCGCGCGAAGGCGTGCTGCCCATCGGCCTGATCGGCCAGCAAGTGCAGGCGCAGCTGGTCGAGGCGCTGGTGCCCGTGCGCAGCGCGTGGCTGTCACTGCGCGCCTCGTTCCCGCAGGCGGCCGACAAGCGCGCCATCAACTTGCCGTATGGCGAGCTGCAGATCGACGACTGGCTCGACAGATTGCGCAGCAACGGGCAGGAGACGGCCTGGCTGATGCAGATTTCCTCGAAGGTGACGGACAAGGGCGGCCTGGCGCGCGGCGACAAGCTGATGCTGATGTGGCTGCGCCAGCTGGCCGCCGCCGCCCTCGGCTTTCCCGTCACCGGCTATCTGGTGGCGCGCGACGCCATCGTTAGCATGGCGCCGCTCGATCCGGCCACGTCGCGCGCGGCGCTGGCCACCTTGCTGGCGCTGTGGCGCGAAGGCATGAACCATCCGCTGCCCACGGCGTGCAAGACGGGCCTGGCGCTGGTGCAGCAGGGCGACCCGCGCGCCGTCTACGATGGCGGCTTTGAACTGTCTGGCGAGCGCGAGGAACTGTGCCTGGCGCGCCTGTGGCCCGAGTTTTCCGCCTTGGCCGCCGAGGAGGCATGGGAAGACTGCACGCGCGAGCTGTATGGCCCGCTGGCCGACTGGCTGCAACAGCACATCACGATCGACCCTATCAGCGCGCCGGCAGATGGCGCGGGAGAAGAACCATGACGAGCCATCTGCTCAACCCTCTGGCGTTCCCGCTGCACGGCTCGCGCCTGATCGAAGCCTCGGCCGGCACGGGTAAAACCTGGACCATCGCCGCGCTGTACGTGCGCCTCGTGCTGGGACACGGCGACGGCGACAGCCGCTTTGCACGGCCGCTGCTGCCGGCCGACATTTTGGTGATGACGTTTACGCGCGCCGCCACTCGCGAATTGTCGAACCGCGTGCGCGAGCGCCTGATCGAGGCGGCCGCGTATTTTCGTCACGAGTCTGGCATGGAATCCGGCGGCAGCGATCCGTTTCTCGACGCCTTGCTGGAATCCTATCCGGACGAGAGCGAGCGGCAAAAGGCCGCGCACCGGCTGATGCTGGCCGCCGAGACGATGGATGAAGCGGCCATTTTCACCATCGACGCCTGGTGCCAGCGCATGCTGCGCGAGCACGCGTTCGACAGCGGCAGCCTGTTCGACGAAGAACTGGTCAGCGACGAGCAAGCCCTGTTCGAGGATGCGGCCCACGATTACTGGCGCCAGCAAGTCTATCCCTTGCCGCCGCAGGCGCTCGACGTGCTGCTGGCCTGCTGGCCCGACGTCGACGCGCTGAAGAAAGGCGCACGCGAGCTGGCGCGCCGCGCGGACATCATGGGCATGGCGCACGAAGAACCGTTGTCCGCGCTGATCGCGCGCGAACAGCGGGCGCTGGCCGCGCAGCTGGCCACGCTGAAGGCGGGCTGGGTCGAGCGCGTGGACCGGATGGCCGCGTGGATCAACGACCACCGCGCCGCCAATCCCAAGTGTTTTAACGGCGTCAAGATGAAACCGGAGAACCTGGCGAAGTGGTTCGACGGCTTGCGCCGCTGGGCGCAGGACCCGCTGTTGCTGCAGCCTGCGATTACTGCCAAGGCGTGGGAGAGATTGACGCCGTTCGGCATTGAGGATGCGTTTGCCAAGAGTTTCACGGCGCAGGTGCCCGAGTGCTTCGAGCATACGGAGGCGCTGGGGATCGCCCTGGCGGCATTGACGCCGCTGGCGCACAAGCTGCACCTGCATGCGGCGGCGGCCATCGCGCGGCGCATGGATCAATTGAAGCGCCAGTCGCGCCAGTTCGGCTTTGCCGACATGCTGCAGCGCCTGCACGACGCGCTGGCGGGCGAAAACGGCGCAGCGCTGCGCCAGCGCATCATCGATCAATACCCGCTGGCGATGGTCGACGAATTCCAGGATACGGCGCCAGCCCAGTACCGGATCTTCAACCTGCTGTACCGCATCGCCGACAACGATCCGGCGCTGGGCCTGTTTTTGATCGGCGACCCGAAACAGTCGATCTACGGCTTTCGCGGCGCCGACATCCAGAGCTACCTGGCGGCGCGGCGCGCCACCACGGGCCGTCACTACCAGCTGGGCACCAACTACCGCTCGACGGCGCCGCTGGTGGCGGCCGTCAACCAGCTGTTCCTGCACGCCGAGCGCGACGAGGTGCCGTCTGGCGCCTTCCGCTACCGGAAGAACGGCGAGAATCCGCTGCCGTTCGAGGCCGTCGCCGCCAAGGGCCGCGCCGAACAGCTGGTGAACGCCAGCGGCCCGCTGCCGGCGCTGCTGGCCGCCTGCGCCAGCGATGACGGACTGCGCGGCGACAGCTACCGCGAGTATTTCGCGCAGCACTGCGCCGAACACATCGTCGCCATGCTGGGCGATGCGCAAGCCGGTTTCGCTGGCCCCGACGGTTTCACGCGCCTGCAGCCGGCCGATGTCGCCATCCTTGTGCGCGACCGCAAGGAAGCGGCGGCCATCCGCCGCGCGCTGGCGCGCCGCCGGGTCGCCAGCGTCTACCTGTCCGACAAGGATTCCGTCGTCGACAGCGAGGAAGCGCAAGACGTGCTGCGCTGGCTGGCGGCGCTGGCCAATCCGCTCGACGGGGGGCTGGCGCGCGCCGCGTTTGCCACGCGCACCATCGGCCTGTCGCTGGGCGAGCTGGCGCGCCTGTCGAGCGACGAACTGGAATGGGAACGCCGCGTCGAGCAACTGAAGGCCCTGCATTTGATCTGGCAGCGCCAGGGCGTGCTGGCCATGCTGCGCCGCTTCATCCACGAACTGCAATTGCCGGCCATGCTGCTGCAGCAGACGGGCGGCGAGCGTCGGCTGACGAATCTGCTGCACCTGGCCGAACTGCTGCAATCGGCCAGCCGCCAGCTCGATGGCGAGCAGGCGCTGATACGCTGGCTGGCCGAGCAGATCGCCGGCGAAGGCGAGGGCGGCGACGAACGCGTGCTGCGCCTGGAAAGCGATGCTGAACTGGTCAAGGTCATCACCGTGCACAAGTCGAAAGGACTCGAATACCCGCTCGTGTATTTGCCGTTCGCCGTCACGGCGCGCAAGGTGGACAAGCGCAACCGCAGCTTCTTCGACTATGCGGATGAAAAAGGCGAGCGCCGCCTCGACCTGTCCTTGTCCGACGAGGCCATGGCGGCGGTCGAAGAGGCGCGCATCGAGGAAGACTTGCGCCTGCTGTACGTGGCGCTGACGCGCGCGCGCCACTTCCTGTGGCTGGGCGTGGCCGCCCAGGCGGCGCGCAAGGCGGGCGAGAATACCTTGCATGAATCGGCGCTCGGCTACCTGCTGACGGGCGGCGACAAGCTGCCGGCGGAGCAGTTGCTGCTGCGCTGGCAGCAGGTGGCGGGCAGCTGCGACGCCATCTATGTGGGCTCTCTGGCGCAGCCCGATGCCTGCACGGTGCTCGACCGCATCGAGCGCCGCCCCGAGCTGCGTCCCGCGCCCGTGTTCTCGGGCGAGTTCGAGCGCGACTGGTCGGTGGGCAGCTTTACCTCGCTGACGCGCCAGATCGGCGCCGTGGCGGCCGCGCACGTGCCGCAGCGGGCGCTGGAAGAGACCCTGCTGGAAGACGGTACGGCTGTCGCCGTGACCTCGCCGACGCACATGGGCGACGCGCCATGGCACCGTTTCCCGCGCGGCTCCGTGCCCGGTAATTTCCTGCACGAGCAGCTTGAGTGGATGGGCAGCGAAGGCTTTGACAGCGTCCACGACGACAATTTCACTACGCGTCTGGCCGTGCGCTGCGAGCGGGCGGGCTGGGGCCACCGCCAGGAAGACGCCATCGCCTGGCTGCGGGAAATCGCTATCACGCCGCTGCCGCTGCTCGATGCGCCGCTGTCGCAGTTGGACAGCACCCTGTCGGAGATGGAGTTCTGGTTCCCCAGCGAGCATTTGTCCACCGGCGCGCTCGATCAGCTGTGCACGCGTCTGCTGCTCGATGGCGCGCCGCGCCCCGTGCTGCCGCGGCGCCAGCTGCACGGCATGCTGAAAGGCTTTGCCGACCTGGTCATCGAACAGGATGGCCGCTACTGGGTGCTCGACTACAAGTCGAATGCGCTGGGCGCCAACGACGCCGCCTATCACACGCAAGCGCTGGCGGCCGGCATGGCGCAGCACCGCTACGATATCCAGGGCGCCATCTACATGCTGGCCCTGCACCGGCTGCTGAAAAGCCGGCTCGGTGATGCGTATGACCCGGCCGAACACCTGGGCGGCGCCATCTTCCTGTTCCTGCGCGGCATTGCGAATGCGGATACGCATGGCTGCTACTGGCTGGCGCCGCAGCTGGAACTGCTGGACGGCCTCGATCAACTGTTAGAAGAAACGGAACACCATGCAGCATGACGCACAGATGAACGCCTTGTTTACCCATGTCGACGGGCTCGCCGAGGATGGCCATCTGCGCCGTCTGAGCGCCGCCTTTGCCCGCTTCATCGCCAGCCTGGACGAGCAGGCGCCGCATGCGCCCGCCGTCGCCGTGGCGTGCGTGGTGCTGTCCGAGCTGGAAGGGCGGGGGCACAGCTGTTTGATGCTGTTTGAACTGGCCAGCGAACCGTCGCAGCTGCTGGGCTGGAGCGAGGAGCTGTGGCATGCCGTGCTGGCCGTTGCCGGTCCGCTGCCCGACAGCGCCGATGGCTGGCGCGCGCTGCTGGCCGGCGCGCCGCAGGTGTGGCAGGTGGATGCGCCGGATGTGCGCCAGCCGCTGGTGCTTGACGGCGACCGTCTGTATTTGCGCCGCTACTGGCGCGACGAGACCCTGGTGGGCCGGAAAATCGCCGTGCGCGCGCAGGATCTGACGAATCCGCCGCTGGCGCAGGTGCGGCAATGGCTCGATATCCTGTTCGACCAGCCGACCAGGGACGGTGGCCCGGACTGGCAAAAGGTGGCGTGCGCCACCGCCCTGCGCGGCAAGGTGGCCATCATCACGGGCGGCCCGGGGACGGGCAAGACGTACACGGTGGCCAGTTTGCTGACCTTGCTGTTTGCCGTCTCGCCGCAGCCGGAGCAGCTGCGCATCGCGCTGGCCGCGCCCACGGGCAAGGCGGCCGCGCGGCTGAAACAGTCGATCGACAAGGCCTTGAGCGGCTTGGCGGAAAAGGTCGGGGAAGCCTTGCCCCTGCTGGAATTGGCGCGGCGCATGGGCGCCGCGCGCACCCTGCACAGCTTGCTGGGTGCGCGGCCCGATACGCGCGCCTTTGCCCACCACGCGGGCAATCCGCTCGACGTCGACGTGCTGATCGTCGATGAAGCGTCGATGGTGCACCTGGAGATGATGGCGTCCGTGCTCGATGCCTTGCCGCCGGCGGCCATCCTGATCCTGCTGGGCGACAAGGATCAGCTGGCGTCGGTGGAGGCGGGCGCCGTGCTGGGCGACTTGTGCCACGATGCGCAGGCGGGCGGCTACACGGAGGCCACCATCGCGTATGCGCAGGCGGCCAGCGGCGTGGCCATTCCGCCCGCCTTCGCGGGAGCGGCCGGCGCGCTGGCGCAGCAGACGGTGATGCTGCGCCACAGCCACCGTTTCAGCGGCCCGATCGGCGAATTGGCGCTGGCCGTGAATGGCGGCAGGCCGGATCTGGCCAAGGCCTGCTTCGCCAGCGATAGCGGCGGCCAGCTGGCGTGGAGCGTGCCGGCGCAGCAGGAGGACGTGCTGCGCCTGGCCTTGCGCGGCCGTGCGGAAGCGCCGGGCGGTTATCAGCCCTACCTGGAACTGGTGAATGCCGGTGAAGCAGCGTATGCGCAGCATGACGACTGGGTGCGCGCCGTGCTGCACAGGTTTGAATCGTTCCGCATCCTGTGCGCCGTGCGCGAGGGAGAATGGGGCGTGGCCGGCTTGAACACGGCCATCGAGCTGCGGCTGGAAAAGGAAGGCTTGATACGCCGCAGCGAATGGTATGTGGGGCGTCCCGTGATGGTCACGCGTAACGACTACGGTACGAGCGTGTTCAACGGCGACATCGGCCTGACCTTGCGCGATCCGGCGCGTCCTGGTTCGCTGCGCGTGTACTTTCTGGAGGGCGAGAACGTGCGCAGCGTGCTGGCCACGCGTTTGCGCCACGTGGAGACGGCGTTCGCCATGACGGTGCATAAATCGCAGGGCTCGGAATTTCGCCACACGGTGCTGGTGCTGCCGCAGGAAGGCGGCGCCATGCTGGCGCGCGAACTGGTCTACACAGGCATCACGCGCGCGCGCGACTTCTTTACCCTCGTCTCGCCCACGCAGGCCGTGCTGTTCGACGCGATCCTGCGCCGCACGCAGCGGGCCAGCGGGCTGCGGGGCTTGATCGGCTGATCCATTTATCGCGGCGATCAGTTTCCATAAAGAAATATATGTGTTGTATTCCGAATATTTGGTGATAATGTTCCATTTTTTGTGTGAGAATACACTTCAGGGTAGTTGGTGCAGAAGCACTGTTCTCGTCGTCAAAATCAGAACCAGGAGTCCATCATGTTGTCTTCTCTTCGCACGCGGCTGGTGCTCATTTGCGTGGCCATCGTCGTACTGTCCATGCTGGCCTTGTCGGTCGCCAATTACATCACCACGCGCAGCAGCATGCTGGCGTCGTCGGACCAGCAGATGCAGCAGCTGCTGCAAAGCCAGTCGGCCGTGCTGGCGCAATGGGTCGATGGCAAGAAAAAGGTCATGGCGTCCGTTGTCATGTCGGCCGAGACGCCCGATCCGCTGCGCGCCTTCCAGATCGCGGAAAAGGCCGGCGATTTCGCGGAAGTGTTCATCGGCTATGCCGACAAGCGCTCCGTGTTTACCCATCCGGGCCGTCCTGCCGATTTCGATCCCACGGCGCGCGCCTGGTACACGGACACCGTGAAGGCCGGCGTGCCGATGCTCACGCCGCCGTATGTGGACGCGGCCAGCCACAAGCTGGTGGTGTCGTTCACGGCGCCCGTCGGCCCGAAAGAGGCGCTGGTCGGCGTGGCGGGCGCGGACGTGCTGCTCGATACGGTGATCGCCAACGTGGTGGCGATCAAGCCGACGCCGCACAGCTTTGCCTTCCTCGTCGACCAGGCCGGCACCATCATCGCGCACGCGAACAAGGACCTGAGCCTGCAGCCGGTGGGCAAGATCGATGCGGCGCTGTCGGCCGCGCAGGTCAACCGGCTGGAAAGCACGCGCACGAGCGACGCCGTGCGCCTGAATGAACGCGACGGCATGCTGTACGTCACGCGCGTGGCCGGCACCGACTGGCTGCTGGCCGTCGTGCTGGACCAGCAGGAAGCCATGCAAGCCTTGCAGACGATGCTGACGACGGCCACCGTCACGGCCGCGCTGCTGACCGGGCTGGCGGCGCTGCTGCTGTCGCTGCTGGTGTTCAAGATGCTCAAGCGCCTGGAACTGGTGCGCGACGCGCTCGACGACATCGCCTCGGGCGAAGGCGACCTGACGCGCCGCCTCGACGCTTCCGGCGTGGATGAACTGGCGCAGATCGCCGGCGCCTTCAACCGCTTCATCGACAAGATCGCCGCCGTTCTCGTGAAAATCCGCACGGCCAGCGAATCGGTCAAGGTATCGTCGTCGGAAATCGCCGCCGGCAACCAGGACCTGTCGTCGCGCACGGAACAGCAAGCCAGTTCGCTGGAAGAGACGGCCGCCTCGATGGAAGAGCTGACCAGCACCGTGAAACAGAACGCGGACAATGCGCGCCAGGCCAACCAGATGGCGCAATCGGCATCCGGCGTGGCCAGCAAGGGTGGGCAAGTGGTGGCGCAGGTGGTCGATACCATGGCGTCGATCAACGATTCGTCGAAGAAGATCGTCGACATCATCAGCGTCATCGACGGCATCGCCTTCCAGACGAATATCCTGGCCTTGAATGCGGCCGTGGAAGCGGCACGCGCGGGCGAGCAGGGACGCGGCTTTGCCGTCGTGGCGACGGAAGTGCGCAGCCTGGCGCAACGCTCCGCCGGCGCGGCCAAGGAAATCAAGCTGCTGATCGACGATTCGGTGGGCAAGGTCGATTCGGGCGCGCGCCTGGTCGACGAGGCCGGCGCGACGATGCAGGAAATCGTCGACAGCGTGCGCCGCGTCACCGACATCATGGGCGAGATCACGGCCGCCAGCGTCGAGCAAAGCTCGGGCATCGAGCAGGTGAATCAGGCTATCGCGCAGATGGATCAGGTGACGCAGCAGAACGCGGCCCTGGTGGAAGAGGCGGCAGCGGCGGCGGAAAGCCTGCAAGACCAGGCCAGCACCCTGGCGCAGGTGGTGGGCGTGTTCAAGCTCGATGAAGGGCAGGCGCCGCCGCAGCAGCAGCCAGTCCGGCCCGTGGCGCGCGCAGCCATCGCGCCGCGCCTCGCCAGCCGCCCGGTTCCCAAGCCGGTCAGCCGCAAGACTGCGGAACAGAGCGACGAGTGGGAAACGTTCTAGCAGTTGCTAGTCGCGCCGGGGCGCCAGGGTCGGTGCCATCTGCTTGGCCACCTCAAAAAAAGCGTTGGTGGCCGGCGTGTTCTGGCGCCGGTCGCGCACGGCCAGACCCACCTTGCGGCTGACGGGCGGATTGAGCGGCAGGGCCACCAGTTCCGGATATTGTTCCCGCAGCCGCTGCGGCAGGGCCAGTTCGGCGACGATGGACAGGCCATCGCCGCGGCTGACCATGTCGAGGATGGTGATCACCTGGCTGATGCGGTAGGGCACCTGCGGCTGCAAGCCCGCGTTGGCGAACAGCGGTTCGATCAGGCAGGCGCAGCCCGCCTCGGACATGATGAACGGCCCTTCGCACAATTGCGCCAGGGTGATGGCCGTTTCGCCGGACAGCGCATGGCTGCGCGGCACCAGCGCCATCATCTGGTCTTCCACCAGCGGCGCCGTATCGAAGCGCTCGTCGGGCAGCACGACGAAGCCGACATCCACGCGGCGTTCGCGTATCCATTGCACCACTTCATGGTCGGCGCCTTCATCGATGCGCAGGGCTATGCCCGGATAGCGCTGGCGGAATTGCGCCGTGATGGCCGGCAGCAGGTTCAACGACGACGTCGGGCCGAAGGAGCCGATGCGCAGGCTGCCCTGGCGCTGGCCCAGCACGTCGGCCGCTTCCTGCCGCATGGCCTCGGACAGGCCGAGGATTTCGCGCGCGCGCACCAGCAACTGGCGGCCCACGTCAGTCAGCTCGGCCGACGCCTGGTGGCGCACGATCAGATCCACGCCCATCTCCTTTTCCAGCGCCTTCAAGGCATGCGAGACGGCCGACTGGCTGATGCCCAGCTGCGCGGCGGCGGCGGAAAAGCCGTGCAGTTCGGCCACCAGGGTAAAAATTTCCAGTTGCGTGAAGGTCATGGTGTGGCTTCTTTTGGATATGAGTATTTACTCATTATTTCATGAGTTGATATTAGTATTAATATATATCTACACCACCCGCCGCGCAAGCGGTCAAACAGGATATCCCATGTCTTCTTCCTCCATGCCATCAGCCGCCTTGCCGACCATGCAATCGCCGCTCGTCTATCTGAAACTGATTTTCGTCGCCCTGTTCTGGGGCGGCACCTTTATCGCGGGGCGCGTGCTGGCGCAACAGATGCCGCCCATGACGGCGGCCAGCGGGCGCTTCGGCGTGGCCGTGCTGCTGCTCGTCGTGCTGGCTTGGAAACTCGAAGGCGGCTTGCCGCGCCTGGACCGCAAGCAATTGATGACGACGGCGGCGCTGGGCCTGACGGGCATCTTTCTGTACAACCTGTGCTTCCTGGCGGCCCTGTCGCGCATGCCGGCGGGGCGCACGGCCCTGTTCGTGGCCCTGAATCCCATCGTCACGGCGCTGGCTTCGGCCATGCTGTTTCGCGAACGGCTCGGTTCCTTCAAGTGGCTGGGCATCATGCTGGCGTTTTGCGGCACGGCCGTCGTCATCACGCGCGGCGATCTGGCCGGCGTGCTGCACGGCACGGGCGGCGGCATCGGCATGGGCGAGGTGTTCATGTTCTGCGGCATTTCCAGCTGGGCCGCCTATACCCTGATCGGCCGGGTGGCGCTGAAGGGCTTGAGCCCGATCGCCGCCACCACGTATGCGGCGATGTGGGGCCTGGCCTTTTTGCTGGTGGGGGCGGTGGTGGAATTTCCCACCGTGCCGTGGCACAGCTTCGGCTGGCAAGTGTGGGCCGCCATCGGCTATCTGGGCGTGTTCGGCACGGTGATCGGCTTTGTCTGGTATTACGAGGGCGTGAAAGCGCTGGGCCCGTCGCGCACGGCCGTGTTCAACAACCTCGTGCCCGTGTTCGGCATCGTGCTGGCGGCGGCGCTGCTGGGCGAGCCGGTGCTCGTCTCGATGCTGGTGGGCGGCGCCGTGACGATAGCCGGTGTCATCATGACCAACCGGCAAGCGAAATAATTACTTTGCGCGGCGGCGTTTGGATGGCTTGGCCGGCGCCTTCTTGTGCCGGCTGACGGAGGCGCGCATCACTTTCGGCTCTTCGATGCCGTTCTCGGCCGCCAGCATGCGGCGGATGTTGACGGCGTCCATGGCGCGCACGGAATTGGCGCGCGCGTTGAGCAGGATCATGGTGGCGAACTTGCCGGCCGACTTGATGCGCATGATCAGGCAACGGCCCGCTTCATTCGTGTAGCCCGTCTTCGACAGGCCGATGTCCCAGCCCTTGGCGCCCACCAGGCGGTTCGTGTTGTGGTATTCCACGTCGCGCCCCTTGATCTGGATCACGTCCTTCGAATCGGTGGTGATGCGGCTGATTTCCGGGTAGCGCGAGGCGGCCACGGCCATCTTGACGAGGTCCGCCGCCGTCGACTGGTTATTCGGCGACAGGCCCGTCGGCTCTTCGATGACGGTCTGGCGCATGCCCAGGGCCTTGATCTTGGCGTTGACGGCCACGGCAAACGCCGTCGGGCCGCCGGGGAAGGTGCGCGCCAGCGAGGCGGCGGCGCGGTTGTCGGACGACATCAGCGCCAGTTGCAGCACGTCGTGGCGGCTCAGGGTGGCGCCCACGGGCACGCGCGAAGTGCTGTGCTTCAAGGTATCGACATCCTCGCGGTCGATGCTGATCTCTTCCTGCATGTTCGCCTTCGAGTCGAGCACGACCATGGCCGTCATGAGTTTGGTCAGCGAGGCGATGGGCACCACCACGTTGGAATTTTTTTCAAGCAAGACTTTACCTGTGCCGTCTTCGACTACCAGTATCGACTGGGAACCGAAGGGCACGGCGATGGCCGCTGTCGAAAGCGTCATCAGCACCGCGGCGAACATTTTTTTGAGCATGGGATCGTATGTGGGAAAGCAGTTTTGGGGCGCCATCGAGGGCGCTGCGCGCAAATCCGGGACAGGCCTGCGCGGGGGCGCGGCGTGTATCTCGGAGGCAATATTTGCCAAGCTTAAACAATACCATTAAAGATCAAGCGATGTCTACGGTACAGGCCCGCAACAAGCGGTGTTGCGGCCGATTTGGCAAATAAAAATGGCTAATCTTGCCGTAGTGAAAATTGTTGGGCGATTATTGATTTCGTCTTGGAAACTTCGTATTATTTCAGCAAGATTGGCAGCACGGGGCCGGCAGACGCCGCGCCCTTCGTCGTTGGTGCCTGCCCCTTCGTGCTTCGTCGCCCCGCGCTATGCCCTGCAACAGGGGCGCCGTAGACTGCGTTCATGCCTGAATCACAGACCACGGAGAACGCATCGTGTTAAAAAAATATACGGACTGGTACCGCAGCATCGATGAGGAATCGCTGCTGGTGCTGAAACACCCCGAGATGGCGGCCCAGGTCCGGGGGCGGGCGCGCCGCTACATCGCCTTGAAGCTGGCCAGGCTGACGCCGATCGAACGCCAGCAACTGCACGCTTTCCTGCTCAAGTACCGTGGCGCCGGTTTTTACATCGCCGCGTTCAAGCTGATGCTGTTGTTCAGCGCCATCGGCGTCGCCCTGCACCTGCTGCTGCCGGACCGGTTCGAATTGCTCAAGGCTCTCGTCTTCAGCAACGGCCTGGGTTTTGCGCTGGCGTGGGGCCTGGTGGGCGTATGGTTCAATTACCGCAGTTCCGTGCGCTACAAGTTCAAGAAACTCTTGCTGATCGTGTCGACCTGCGCGGCAGGGGTGGCGGCCGGCGTGCTGCTGGCCGGCTTGAGCGATACCGGCTCCATTGGCATGGCCTTCGAGCGCTTGCTGCGCGTGGGCGGCATCGCCTTGCTGGTGGCTGGTTTGTTTTACATGGTGCCGCTGGCGATCGTGACCACATGGCGCAACCGGCAATACGAAGCGCTGACCCTGCAACTGCAGCAGGATGCCGAGCGCGACCGCCTGGCGTGCGAGCTGAGCGAATCGCAGCTGCGCCTGCTGCGGGCGCAGATCGAGCCGCATTTCCTGTTCAATACCCTGGGCGCGGTGCAGCAGCTGGCCGAGCAGGGAGCGCCCAGGGCCGCAGCGCTAACGGCCGACCTGATCGCCTTCCTGCGCGCCAGCCTGGCGGAGATGCGCTGCGAGCAAGTGCCGCTGCAAAGCGAGTTCGACATGGTGGCCGCGTACTTGCGCGTGATGCAGGCGCGCATGGGCTCGCGCCTGCGCTATGCGCTGGACTTGCCGGCCGAACTTGCACACGCGACGATTCCCAGCATGATCTTGCTGACCCTGGCGGAAAATGCCATCAAGCACGGTATTGAACCATCGTTGCGCGGCGGCGAGATCAGCCTGTCTGCGCTGCGGGTGGACGGCATGCTGCGCCTGCGCGTGCAGGACACGGGCATGGGATTGCCGGCAAGCGGCGCGGGCAGCGCGCAGGGCGGCTGCCTGGGCCTGGAAAACGTGCGCAGCCGGCTGGCGCTGTCCGATCCGTCCGCCAGCTTGAGCCTGCGCGACGGCGACGAAGGTGGCGTGATCGCTGAAATAGTGCTACCCATCAAAATTGCATCCAGCCTGAAAGAGCCTGCCGCATGAATTCCACCATCCTGATCGCCGAAGACGAACCGCTGATGCGCGAACGCCTGCAGACGATGCTGGCGCTGGCCTGGCCCGAGGCGCGCATCGTGCTGGTGGCGGAAAACGGCAACGACGCCTGGGACGGCTTCCTCGAGCATGAGCCGGACGTGGTGTTCCTCGACATCCGCATGCCTGGCCTGTCGGGCCTGGAAGTGGCCGAGCGCATCGGCACGCGGGCGCACGTGGTGTTTGTCACCGCGTATGACCAGTATGCCGTCGATGCCTTCGACGCGGGCGCCGTCGATTATCTGTTGAAACCCGTGCAGGCCGAGCGCCTGCAGCGCGCGCTGGCCCGCCTGCATGGCAAACTGGGCGCGCAGCCGGCCGACATGGCCCATTTGCTGCAGTCGCTGCGCGCTGCGCTGCCGGCGCCGCCGCGCGAAAAACTGAAGTGGATCAGGGCCAGCGTGGGCAGGCAGATCCGTCTGATCGACATCGATGACGTGCTGTTCTTTCAGGCCGACACCAAGTACACGCGCGTGGTGCTGGCCGGTTCGGAAGCGCTGGTACGCACGCCGCTCAAGGATTTGCTGGGCGGCCTGGATCCCGACCAATTCTGGCAAATCCACCGCGGCACCATGGTCAACGTCAAAGCCATCGATGCGGCCGAGCGCATCGACGCCGAGCGCATGCAGGTGCTGCTGCGCGGCAGCCCGGAAAAGCTGCCCGTCAGCCGCACGTTTACCTATTTGTTCAGGGATTGATATAATAGCAATATTTTCAATCTGCCACTGAAGTGGACATCTCATGACAATCTTGCGCCGTTGGTTCGCCGCCATCCTTCTTTCCTTGCTCGCTTGCACTGCCGCCACGGCAGCGCAGAAGGAGGAAAAGGTGGTGTATCACGTCAATGACGCCAGCAATGCCGCCGCTGCGCTGAAAAATATCCGCAATCACCTGGACGCCAGCCCCCAAGCCACCATCGTGCTCGTCGCGCATGGCCTCGGCATCGATTTCCTGCTCGACGGCGCCATCGACAAGAATGGTTCTCCGTATGACGTGGTGGTGCGTGAGCTGGCCAAGCGCGGCGTAAGCTTTCGCGTCTGCAATAACACTTTGCAAGGACGCAACATCGACCGCCAGCGCGTGCTGCCCGAAGCCGTCATCGTGCCCTCGGGCGTGGCCGAGCTGAGCCGATTGCAGTGGCAGGAAGGGTATGTATATATCAAGCCCTGACATCAAGCCCTGACGCACGCGCCGCTGCCGGATGGCAAGGGTGCGGCGCATGGGAAGCGGGGGGCTTACTGGATCTTGGCGATCGACACTTCCGTCGATTTCACCAGCGCGATGACTTCGCTGCCCACTTTCAGGTCCAGGTCCTTGATCGAGCGCGAGGTGATCACCGAGGTGACGATGCCGTGCGGCGTTTCCACGTCCACTTCCGACACCACGGGGCCAAAGATGATTTCCTTGATTGTGCCGCGAAACTGGTTGCGTACATTCACTTCCGAGATGGCCATGATGTTTCCTTTCTGCCCGTAATGCGCCATGCGGCGCGACAAGGCCAGAGTACGGCGCGCGCGGGATTTTGACCACGAATCGATGCGCATATCGATATGCGCAAACAGGCGCGGACATAAAAAAACCGGGACACGTCCCGGTTCGTGTTGATGCGGCGAAGATTACTTCTGATAAATCTTGTCGAACTCGCCACCGTCGTCAAAGTGTTTCTTTTGCGCCTGTTTCCAGCCGCCAAAGACGTCATCGATGGTGAACAGCTTGATCTGCTTGAAGCTGGCCGCGTATTTCTTCGCGACGGCCGCCGAGCGGGGGCGCAAATAGTGCTTGGCGACCAGTTCCTGGCCTGCTTCCGAGTACAGGTATTGCAGGTAGGCCGTGGCTTCCTTGCGCACGCCGCGGCGGTCGACTACCTTGTCGACGACGGCCACTGGCGACTCGGCCAGGATGGAGATGCTCGGGTAGACCACTTCGAAGTTGTCGCCGAATTCCGCGCGCACCAGCTGCACTTCATTTTCAAACGTCACCAGCACGTCGCCGATTTCACGCTGGGTAAACGTGGTGGTGGCGCCGCGGCCGCCGCCGTCGAGCACGGGCACGTTCTTGAACAGCTTGCTCACCAGCTCGCGCGCCTGCGCTTCGCTGCCGCCTTTTTTCACGGCATAGCCCCACGCCGCCAGGTAGGTGTAGCGGCCATTGCCCGAGGTTTTCGGATTCGGTACGATGACCTTGATGCCGGGCTTGGCCAGGTCGTTCCAATCCTTGATGTGTTTCGGGTTGCCTTTGCGCACCAGATACACCATGGTCGAGTAAAACGGCGCCGCGTTGTTCGGGAATTTCTTGGCCCAGTCGGCCACCACCAGGCCGCGGTCGACGAGGATGTCGATGTCATTGGCCTGGTTCATGGTCACGACGGACGCTTCCAGGCCGTCGGCGACGGAGCGGGCCTGCTTGCTGGAGCCGCCGTGCGATTGCTTGATGGTGATGGTTTCGCCCGTTTTGGCTTTCCAATCTGCAATAAATGCGGGATTCACATCCTTGAACAGTTCGCGCATCACGTCGTAGGACGCGTTCAGCAAGACCACCGGTTCTGCGGCGCTGGCGGCCATCGGCAGGCCCATGGCGGCAGCGGAAGCGGCCAGGGCGCTGGCCAGGAACCAGCGGCGCGAGCGTTGGGTGAACGTTGCTGCGGCAGTCGTTACGGCGTTGGAATGGGGCATGTTGAACTCTTGTTGTGAGAATAGACAGTCATAGTCTAAAATTCTGGCCGGAAAAGAAACGAATTTTTCGTAATATGCTTAGATTCGATTCCCGTTGGCGCTGAAAAACAGATATCGATTTTTGAAATGATTCGTGGGCAAGATGACAGTCAAGGCTTAGCCTGCAAGGGTTCCGCCATAGGCAAATCCATCCTGTGGCGTGGCGCGAAAAAACCCGATCGCGCCGCTTGGTGTATAGTCGAATCGCACGACACAGGGCGAAAGCGCCTGCATCGGCAACTGGAATATTTTGTGAGCGTACATGAGTCTTGAAATTCGTATTGCAACATCGACCGACGCTTTCGAGGCGTGCAACGTATTACGACGCTCCATCGTCGAATGCTGCAGCCTTGATCATCGGGACGATCCGGCCATCCTGGAAGCCTGGCTGGGCAATAAAACACCGCAGATGGTGGCGTGCTGGTTTGCGTCGCCGACCAATTTTTCGCTCGTCGCAGTCGAGGCGGGCGCCGTCGTCGGCGTCGGCTTGCTGACGCGCGCCGGCAAGCTGGCCCTGTGCTACCTGCTGCCCGAGGCGCAAGGCCGCGGCGCCGGCAAGGCGCTGGTGGCGCAGCTGGAAGCGCAGGCGCGCGAGTGGGGCATCAAGGCCCTGCAACTGCACAGCACGGCCAGCAGCCAGACCTTTTTCGTCAAGCAGGGCTATATCGAGGCGGGCAATGTGCGTTCGCCGTATGGCGTGGAAACGATTTTTTGCTGGAAACAGATCGATCCCGCAGGTATGGCTAGCGGCGACCCCAAGCGCAAGCGCTTTTGCAACTGCAATTCGGCCTGACAGCGCGCCAGCACCTGAGCCCGCCCATTCGGCGGCGGGCCTTTCCCTCTCTTTGAATATTTCTCTTCAGTAACTGATCTGGATATACACGCCTGGCGTCGCCATATCGTTTTCCGGCAGCAAGGTGCCGCCCGTAAACAGTTTCAGTTCGCCGGGAGCGAATGCCAGCCAGTCCTCGTTTTGCGTCAAGGGATGCGTGGCGATGACGGCGATGCGGTCGTCCAGGTGATTGTGCTGGCGAAAGTCGATGCTGCGCTCGCAGTCGATCAGCTGCGCCACGGAAAACGGGTACTCGCGGATCACATAGTGCAAATGCGTGGAACAGTGGGCAAACAGCAGCTCGCCGTCCGACAGGATGAAATTGAAGCTGCCGTGCGCGGCTATCTCGCGCGCCACGTGGCCGATGGCGGCGCGCAGCGCGGCGCGCGTGGGTTCACCCAGGGGAAACTGCGTGTGCAAGGTGGCCAGCAGGTGGCAGAACGCCTGTTCGCTGTCCGTGTCGCCGCTGGCGCGGTAGTGCGCATTGGCGGGCGGGCGCCACGTTTTCAGGTCGCCATTGTGGGCGAAGGACCAGGTCTTGCCCCACAGCTCGCGGGCGAACGGGTGGGTGTTTTCCGGCGCGATGCGGCCCTGCGTGGCCTTGCGGATGTGCGCGACGATGTTTTTCGCCTTCACGGGATGCCGTTGCACCTGCGCCGCCAGCGGCGAATCGATGGCGGCCAGGTGATCCGTCAACAAGGTGCAGCCGCTACTGGAATGATAGGCGATGCCCCAGCCGTCGCGGTGCTCGTCCGTGCGTCCGCCCCGCTCGGCAAAGCCGGCAAAGGAAAATCCCAGCGCGGCCGGCTTGCTGCTGTTCATTGCGAGTAACTGGCACATGGCGGCCCTTCCTGATGGTATCGGTACCTGCCCACAGTAAAGGCCGGGGCAGGTCGCTGGAACGAATGTTTCCGACTATCGTTATGCGCTGTCCGTTGTTGCGTCCATATGTGCTGGGCGCATATCAAATGGCGAAACCATTCGTTCTCCTTTGGCTGGCGCCGCCTTACTCTGCACGCTTTGGCGCCGTCTTCCCCATGCGGACAGCTGGCGCAGCCCGATGAAGGAGCACGTATGCCATTTCCCGTCCTGAAAAACTACCTGGCCCGCCTGTCGCACCAAACCCAGGCCGGCACCAGCGTCTGGCTCGACGGGGAGGGCAGGGCGCTGGGGCGCTTTTTCAATTGCACCATGACCAGCGCCTTCCAGCCGCTGCGCGAACTGGACAGCGGCAAGCTGCTGGCGTTCGAGGGGCTGGCGCGCAGCGTGTCGAAGGCGGACGAGGGCTTGTCGCTGTGGCGCTTGCTCGATCACGCGGCCAGCGACGACGAATCCGTGGAGCTGGACCGCTTGTGCCGCATGCTGCATGCGATTAATTTTTTCCGGCAGGCGGAAGCGGAGCAGGCCGACCTGTACCTGAACGTGCATGACCGCCTGCTGAGCGCCGTCAGCAGTAATCACGGCCACGCCTTCCAGCGCATCCTCGACGCGCTGGGCTTGCCCATCGAGCGCATCGTGCTGCAATTGCCGGCGGTGACGCCGAAGCAGGGCTGGCTGCTCAACTACGTGGCCGACAATTACCGGCGCAATGGTTTTCGCCTGGCCATTCATGTGGCCAGCGTACATGAGGCCACGGGCATGCTGGAGCGCCTGCACCCGCATGCGTTCAAGCTCGACGCGGGCAACCTCAGCGACGAGCAGGCCGTTGCCAGCTTCGTCACCGTGTGCCATGCGGCAAAAATTCGCGTCGTCTTCAAGCGCCTCGACACGCCGGCCGCGCTGGCCGCGCTGCGGCGCGTCGCCGCCGCCACGGGCTTGCCCATCGTGGTCCAGGGGTATTTATTGGACAAGCCCCTGACGGCGCTGGCGCAAGCAAAGCGCGATGTCGCGGCCAGCGCAACCGCCGCATGTTGAAATGAGGGCGGCACGATAGGCATTGAGGGTTTTTCTTCGCGGCACAATACGCTATAGTATTCCCATCGTTAAATTGGACTGACTATGGCATCGCGCAGAAACTTTCTACATCACGGTATGGGCCTGGCCGCGCTGGGCCTGGTTGCCACCCCGCTCATCGGCTGCGCCTCGCGCACGGCCGCTCCCGCCTCGGCTTCGGCCGGCGCCAGGCCGCGCGCGCCGCGCACGGCCGTGCCGCCCCAGCCGACGCAACTGGCCAGCATCGACCGCTCGATCACCTCGCAGTCGCGCCAGGCCATCACGGAACTGGAACCGCCACCCGACATTTTTGATGCACAGGCGCTAGACCTGGAATTCTGGCTCAAGCCACGTACCCTGGAAGTGGTGCGCCCGGCCAGCAATGAAAAGGCGAAACTGCTGTACTGGAAGGATGGCGAAGTCATCGATTCGGCCTACCAGGAACTGTGCCACCTGCTGCGCGACGTGAACGGCAAGAAGACGGCGCCCATCGACCCGAAACTGCTGGAAACCCTGTGGGGCACGCAGGCGTTCGTCGCCCGCTACGGCATCGAGCAGCCGCTGGAGATCCTGTCGGGCTACCGCACGGCCGAGTCGAACGGCAAGCTGCGCGAAGCGGGCGTGCCGGCCGCGCGCCAGTCGCTGCACATCTCGGGCCGCGCCGCCGACATCCGCGTGGCGAACCTGAACGCGGAAGTGCTCGGTTCGCTGGTGCGCAGCTTCAAGCAGGGCGGCGTGGGCTTCTATTACCGCAACGGCCCGCGTGGCGGCTGGATCCATGCGGATACGGGATTGCAGCGGGTCTGGAAGGGGTAAACCTTAGTACTGAGCGCTAGTCATAGTGATACGGCGGCTCCGGCACGCTATCGTTGCCGGCACGCCGCCACGCGTCGAAATTCACGGGGCGTTCCCAGTAAATGCGCCAGCCCAGGCGCTGGCTCGTTTGCGCCTCGGGATGGTCGCGCAGATAGGCGTCGATGAAGCGCGTGAATTCCGAGACATAGCCGCCGCGGCGGTAGGGAAGTGGACGAGTCATGGCTCCTCCTGCTGTTGACATTTCTTTCATTCTATCGCCAGCGGCGGAAAAGCGCCGCCCGTTTCCCGCTTCCCACTCCAGCTTCCCATGAAACTCTCCAGCCATAACATCGAACTGTTCCTGGCCGTCGTCGATGGCGGCTCGTTCTCGGCCGCCGCGCGCGCCTTGCGGCGGGCACCGTCGGCCGTCAGCATGGCGATGGCCAACATCGAGGCGGAACTGGGCATCACCCTGTTCGACCGCGGCGCGCGCGAAGCCGTGCCCACGCCGGCCGCGATGGCGCTGATGCCGCATGCGCGCCTGATCGCCGAGCAGTTGAAACAGTTGCACCTGCACGTGCAGGAATTGTCGCAGGGACTGGAAAGCCGTATTTCGCTGGGCATCGCAGCCGAGCTCGACCATACGCCTTTCCTGGCCGCCGTGCGCGCGCTGTCGCAGCGTCATCCGCTGCTCGACATCGAGGTGCTGACGGCGCCGCAGGACGATGTGCTCGACATGCTGCACCGGGGCCGCATCAGCGCCTGCATGGCTTTCGCTGGCGGGCGCATCAATCACGAGGAACAGTTCCAGCTGGTGGGCAGCGATGCCTTGCTGGCGATTATCTCCACCCAGCATCCGCCCAGCGCGGCGGGCCAGCCCTTGTATATCGAGGAATTGGTGAATCTGCGCCAGATCATCGTCGCCAGCCGTGAACTCGACCTGGCCGATGCGCGCCCCGTGGTGGGCTTGTCTTACTGGCGCACGGACAGCTTGCCGATGGCGCTGGCCATGGTGGAAGCGGGTCTGGGCTGGGGCAACTTCGCCGCCTCGGCCATCCAGGACTCGCTGGCGGCGGGGCGGGTGCGCTGCGTGGCGTTCAAGAATACGGGCAATGGCCTGGTCGTGCCCATCCACCTGGTGTGGATGAAGGACCGGCCGCTGGGCATGGCGGCGCGGACCTTTCTTCAGTTGCTCAGTGAAGCGGCCTGAACGTCGGGCGCCTCTTCCTTCGGCTGCTGGGCCGACAGGGGCACGCCGAACAGGCCGTCGAAGAAATAGTTGAAGATGAAGCTGTAGCACGGGATGATCAGCATCAGCGCGAAGTCCAGCACGAAGGCATCCCACAGGCTGATATTGAGCCACCAGGCGATCAGCGGGATCAGGTAGATGACCAGCGTGATCTGGAAACCGATCGCGTGCAGGATGCGGCGCCAGACCGTGCGCGTGCGCGACACTTGCCGGATTTCCCAGTATTCGAAGGCCGTGTTGTAGAGCAGGTTCCAGATCACGGCGATGGTGGTGATCATGATCGCCAGCGGCCCCGTGCTGGTGGGCGATTCGCCCGAAAGCAGGGTCAGCCAGGCCGTGGAAATGGCCATGCCGATGATTTCAAAGGCGGTGACGTAGACGATTTTGCGTTTGATGCCTTGCATGTAAAGCCTGTAAAGAAGAGATGGCGGCTATTTTAAGTCAGGTATGCTGATGTTAAAAGTTGATAGCTGTCAGTTTGTCTGATGAATATGCGCCAGCAATACCATGCCGGCCGTGAACGGTGGATAATGGCGGCTGGCAGGCAACCGGTCCCGCCGCATCACCGCAGAAAAGGTCAACCAGCATGCAAGGCGCAGCAGACAGCAATATCCCCGATTCCCCAGATTCCCCCGCCAGCCCGGACGAGCGTCCCCGTTTTCGTCCCCGTCCGTGGGAGCACCTGGAAACGCCGTACGACGTGGAAGTGTGGATCGAGGAACATAATCGCAGCATGCAGGACAATATCCGCGCCACGGAAACGGGCGTGGGCATCTGCTTTACCTTGGCCGAAGGGGGCGATATCTATATGCAGACGAGCGCCGATGGCGCCGTCGTGCTCGACGTGACGCCGGACGCGGCCTGGGTTTCCCCCCTGATCAGCGCGGCCACGGGCTGCGAGGCGCCGGACTCGTCGCTGTGGATCTTGCCTGACGACAAATTGATCCAGTTGATCGTGGGGCTATCGAGCCTGGTGGCCAGCACCTTGCTGGTGGTGGGGCATGATTTCGGCTTGCGCCGGCGCCGTACGGGGCTGGGGCGCTGATCGGCCTTGTTGCAGAAATGGCATCCGTGACAGGCTTGGCTCGACACTGCGCGTGGCGCGTGCTAGTCTCGCAACTGCACCCACCCGTTTGCCAGGGCGGCGGTGCCAAGGACAGCCATGGACACACCACCGCTAGCGGTACCTGCTCCGGATCCCCCCCCGTGCGGCCACGACGGCATGGCGCCGCATGTCGCGCCCCTGCTTGACGATGGCGTCTTCAGCCCGGAACGGGTGAAGGCCGAACGCGAGCAAGCCTACTTCAACGATTTATACCTGCTGGCGCCCGTCGCCTATTTCGTGCTCGGTCTCGATGGCGTGATCGTGCAGGTCAACCTGGTGGCGGCCGAATTGTTCGGTCTGGTGCGCGAACGCCTCGGCCATGTGCTGTTCCGTTCCTACGTGCACGAGGCGTTTCGCCACGATTTCGAGCAGTTCGTGCAGCGCGTGCTCAATAGCAGCGAGCCCGAGCGCATCCAGTTGCAGGTACGGCTGCGTCCCGGCGCGCGCGAGGCCGGCTTGCCCGTCAGCCTGCTGGGCAGCGCCGATCCGAACGGCCAGGCGCTGCGCCTGGTGCTGGAGCAGGCCGAGGGCAAGCTGGCCGCGCTCGAACGCAGCGAAGAGCGTTTCCGGCGCATCGTGCACAGCGCCGAGGAGGGCATCTGGGAAATCGATGCGCAGGCGCTGACGAGCTTTGTCAATCCGAAGATGGCGCGCATGCTCGGTTGCCAGATCGAGGATATGCTGGGCCAGCCGCTGGCGGCCTTCATGGACGATGAAGGACGCGCCATCCTGGAGCGCAATATTGCGCGGCGCCAGGATGGCATTGCCGAGCGCCACGAATTCAAGTTCCTGCGGCGTGACGGCAGCACCTTGTGGGCCACCCTGGCCACCAATCCCATCTTCGATTCCGGCGGCACCTACCTGGGCGCGCTGGCGCTGGTCAGCGACATCACGGCCCAGCGCGCCGCGTCCGAACGCATCTGGCGGCAAGCCAATTTCGATCCTTTGACGGGCTTGCCGAACCGCCACATGTTCCTCGACCGCTTGCAGCATGAGGCGCGCCACGCCAGCCGCGAAGGCGGTTGCCTGGCCCTGCTGTTCATCGACCTCGACCATTTCAAGCAGGTGAATGACCGCCTCGGCCATGAGAAGGGCGACATGCTGCTGCGCCAGGCGGCGCTGCGCATCAGCGAGCGCGTGCGTGCCACCGATACGGTAGCGCGCCTGGGCGGCGACGAGTTCACCGTCATCCTGGCCGGCGTGGGGCAGCTCGGCGGCATCGAGCGCGTGCTGCAGGAATTGACGACGGCGCTGGCCTTGCCTTTCGTGCTCGACGGCGACACGGTGCAAGTGTCGGCCAGCGTGGGCGTTGCGCTGTATCCGGCCGATGCCGAGGCGCCGGACACCCTGCTGCGGCATGCCGACCAGGCCATGTATGCGGCCAAGAGCGCGGGGCGCAACGGCCACAGCTATTTCACGCCGGCCTTGCAGCAGGCGGCCGATTTGCGCCGCAGCACGGTGCGCGAGATGCGCCTGGCGCTGGCGCAGGAGCAGTTCGAAGTGCATTACCAGCCCATCATCCGCCTGTGCGATGGCACGATCGAGCGGGCCGAGGCGCTGCTGCGCTGGCGCCATCCGCTGCGCGGCTTGCTCATGCCCGCCGATTTCATCGCTTTTGCCGAGGCAAACGGCCTGATCATCGATATCGGCGAGTGGGT
Source organism: Janthinobacterium sp. JF4 (assembly GCF_059617925.1). Taxonomy (NCBI): domain Bacteria; kingdom Pseudomonadati; phylum Pseudomonadota; class Betaproteobacteria; order Burkholderiales; family Oxalobacteraceae; genus Janthinobacterium; species Janthinobacterium sp. JF4. Next base: position 55,179 of record NZ_JCAQAV010000016.1, read on the forward strand.
CTTTCGCCAGGTCGTGCGCCAGGCGCGCCAGTGGCAGGACGCGCATGGCGCCATGTTCCAGATCTGTATCAACAAGTCGCCCGTGGAATTTCGCTGCGATGCCGCGCTGTACCAGGACTGGGGCAACGCCCTGGTGCGGGCGGGCCTGGCGCCGGGCGCCATCGTCATCGAAACCACGGAAGCCGTGCTGCTCGACGAGGCGCGCCAGGTGGGCGACCGGCTGCGCCAGTTCCGCGCCATGGGCCTGGTGCTGGCGCTCGACGATTTCGGCTGCGGTCAGGTGTCGCTCGGGTGCATCAAGAAGGCCGACATCGACTTTCTCAAGATCGACCGTTCGCTGGTTGGCGCACTGGGACGCGACGATGCCGGATTGGGCCTGTGCGAGGCGATCATTGCCCTGGCGCAGCGGCTGGGAGTGAAAGTCGTGGCCGAAGGCGTCGAGACGGCGTCGCAGCGCGATTTGCTGCGCGCGGCCGGCTGCGACTATGCGCAAGGGTATTTCTTTTCCCGCGTATTGCTGGCAGGACAGATGGATGGCCTGCTGGCGGCTCAGCCGGCTGCCTGAACCGTCTCCTGTGCCTGCCCGCCGCCCTCCATCAACTGCTCCACGGCGGCCAGGGTCTCGGCGGCGCTGATTGTGGCCAGGGTCAGGCCAGGCGCCAGGATCACGCGGTAGTGACGGCTGGCCGGATAAAACCAGCGGTAGTTATCGGTGCGGATGTAGTAGCCGACGATTTTCCTGTCATACGCCGAAGCGAGGTGGATCACCGACGTGTCGGGCGAGAGCACCAGGTCGCAGCGGCGGATCAGGGCCGCCAGCTCCAGGATGTGGCCGGTGGGCGGCGCGGCCATTACGTTGGCATGGCCGGCGCCGCGCACGATCTCGGCGGCGCGCGCTTCGGTGCCCGGCGCGGCGATCACCAGCAGCGCATGGCGCGGATAGCGTGCCGCCAGGGCGGCGCAGCAGCGCTGGGCATCGGCCACGCTGACCGTGCGTTGCGCATTGCTGCCCTGGAAATTCAGGCAGAACAAGCCTTCATGCGTGCGCAGCAGGGTGTCGCAGGCGGCGTCGACCTGCGCCGCGTGCGCGTCCACGCCGAACAGTTCATAGCGCGTATCGATGTCGCGCAGGCCAAATTGCCCGAACGTGGCGAAATAGCTGTGCAGGATGTGGCGGTTGCGGTCGCAGGGCACCGTATGGTCGAACATGCCCAGATTCGCCGTCGAGGTGCCGTACTTGGGAATGGCAAAGCCTGTCAAATAGCGCGCACCGAGCCATTTGATGCGCAGCAGCAAGGGAATCGAAAAGCGGTTGTAGGGGTTGAAGATGACGTCGTAGCGGCGCCGGCGCAGGTCGGCGATGGTGGTGCGCAAGTCGCGCAGCAGCGGCTGCTTATCCCACACGATGATCTCGCTGACATGCGGATTATCGGCGAGCACGGCCCGGTTGGCGCTGCTGGCGGCCACGTCGATCTGCCAGTGCGGATAGTTTTTCTTCAGCTCGCGCAGCAGGGCCGTGGTGACGATCATGTCGCCGATCTTATCATTGCGCAAAATCAATACCTTGCGCACCTTGGCGATATCGAGGGGCTGCTTGCCGGATTTGCCCAGCAGGGCGTAGCTGATCAGCCGGGCGGCGGTCTTTATCAAGGGAACTCCGGAAGTGGATGACGGGAGGCGCTGGCGTACGGGAATAATGCCAGCGACAGCAGCATCTTACGGATTTTCGCCGTCCTGAGCCAGGGGCGTGCCCCACTATTGCCGTGTGCGCCAGAGCAGCGCACGCGAAAGGGGAGATTTATTCCAGGCCCAGCAGCGCGACGACGCGCTCGCGGCTGATGCCGACCAGCGCCGAGCTGATCGCCAGCAGCGATTCATAGCCGGGCTGGCTGGCTTTTTGCGTGAAGTTTTCCGCCAGCGTATCCATGCTGACGCTGACTTGCAGCACCGGCTGGGCGCGGGCGACCCGTCCCGTCGCTTGCGCCAGGGCCAGGCTGACGGAGCTGCGCGCCGCCTGCAGCTGCGCCAGCGCCTGCACCACCTGCTGCAAGGTGGCGCGCAGGGCTTCCACGTCGCCGGTATGCCATTCTTCCGGGGCGATGGCGGCCGGTTCCGCATCCGTGCGCACGCGGCTCATCTGGCCGGTCGGGTAGCGGATGCCGCTGCCGCGCACGGACAGGCTGTCGCGCACGTTGGCCCAGGCCGCTTCCGACGTGCTGAACACCAGCTCGCCATTCTCGCCCAGCTTGACGCCTATGCCTGACGGCATCAGGGCGCGGTCGAAGCGGGAGACGATTTCGTTCTCGCTCAGGCCAGGCTCGATATTGACCGAGCGCAAGGCCTGGTTCGCCCCGCCGACGGAAAAGGCCAGCACTTCCTGCGGGCCTTCCTGCAGGCTGGCCATGGTCAGGCCGCGGATGCTGAAGTTCTGCTGTGCCGCCTGCGGGCTGGTATAGCTGAGCTGTGCGTCGAGCGTGCCGCCCGAAGCGCTGGCGCGCTGGCGCCAGGTATTGCTGAACTGGCGTACTCTCGCCTCGACTTGCCCTTCGCGGCCCTGGCGCGCGGCCAGCTTGGCCGCCAGCTCGCTTTTCAGCGCTTGCAACTGGCTGCTGCTGCGTTCCAGGTAGTCGAGGGTTTGTTGTGCGTTAGAAATTTCCCCCTGCAACTGGTGATCCCAGTTGCTCAGGCCACGCTGCAGACTTGCCGTCGAACTCCTCGCTGCCGGCGCCTTGCTGCGCGCGCTGGCGCCGCCCTTGACTGCGGCGGACGCGTCATCGACGACGCGGGATGCGCCCGCGCCTTTGGCATTGACGCCGGAAGAGGAGGAAGTCTGAACGATTTGCATGATGGTCAGAGAAGATCAAACAGGGAAATAGTGCCAACCTTGGTGTAGGCCTTATAGGTTGCCTGCAGGGCCGTCTGATAGCCGGTCAGTTCAATCGCCGCCGCGCCCATGTCGGTCTTTTTCAGGTCCAGCAGGGCTGAATTGTTCGACAGCGACACATTGGCCAGGTTGCCGGAGAGCGTGGTGAGGATGTTTTGCGCGCCGCCGAAGATGGCGATCTTGCCAGAAAGTAAATCCATGCCTTCATCGGTGCCGCCCAGGCCGTCGTTGACGATGGCGCGCACGGCCGGATCGTTGGGGTTGACGCCCGGCGTGCCGAGCGTGGTGACGACCTGGTCGATCTTGTTGAGCCACACTTCCAGGTTCTTCACGTCGACGTTGGCCGCCTGCGTCACGCCATTGCCGACCACCACGGTCTGCGTGTCGGTATTGCCGATGTAGCTGTAGCGCGAGCCGACGGCTGCCGCCGGATCGTATTTGATCGCCGGCTGGTCGGTCGCGGTGCCGGAAAACATGTAGCGGCCTTCCTGATCCTTCAGGTTGGCCGTGTACAGCACGCTGTCGCGCATGGCCGTCAGCGATTGCGTCATCGCATTCAGGTCGCCGGGCGTGTTGCTGCCGTCGGCGGCCCATACCAGCAGGTCGCGCGCCTGGCCCATGTCGGTGACCATGCTCGACAGGTAGTTTTCATTCTTCAGCAGGCGCACTTTCACCGTGGCGATATTGTCCTGGTACTGCGTGACCATGGCTTGCTCGCGCGTCAGGCGCGAAATGCGCACGTTGCCGATCGGATCGTCCGATGGCAGCTGGATGCGCAAGCCCGAAGACATTTGCTGGGTCAGGAAGTTGATGCGTTCCTGATTTTGCTGAAGCGAAATATTGATCAGCGATTGGTACTGGCTACTGGCGACACGCATGATCTTCTCCTTAACCCATCATTGCCAAAGTGGCGTCAAACAAGCTATTCGCCACGGAAATGACTTTCATGTTTGCTTGATACATATTCTGGAATTCGACCAGGCTCATCGCTTCCTCATCCTTGTTCACGCCGCTGGTGGACTTCCAGTCGTCGATCGCTTGCGAGCGCACCGTGTTGGCCGTCTTCAGCAAGGCCTGGTTCTGCTGGCTGTAAATGCCCAGCTTGCCGACCAGTTGCGTATCCGCGTCGCTCAGCAGGACAGAACCGACCCAGCTGACGGCGATCGGCTGGTTCTTGATCTCGATCAATTTCTGCAGGTTGCCGCTGTCGCCGGCAGCGCCTGTCAGCGACAGGGCCAGGTCCTTGGCGTTGAAGCCGGGGGTAATGCTCAGCTTGCCATTCGCGTAGGCCAGCAGGGGGCCACCGGCCGTGCCAGCCATGGTCTTGCCCAGGGCCAGCTGTGCGTTGACCTTGCTGGTCAACTGGGTGGCCATGTCTTGCAGCGACTGTTGCAGCGGTTTCAGGGTATTTTGCTCGAACTCGCCCAGGCCACCCATCTGCCCGCCGATGGCGATCGGGTCAAGCTTGTACGAGGACTTGGCGAAATCGAGGCTCAAGGTTTGTTCGCCGGTGTTCGTCATGTTGCTGCTCAGGGTGCCGGCCAGGCTGCCGATGACCAGCGGCTGGCCCGATTTCAGCGCGATATTGCGCGAACCGTCCGGCTGGTCGAGGACGTCAATGCCCATCTGCGAGGCCAGGCCATCGATCAGCTGGTCGCGCGCATCCATCAGCGACGACACGTTCGTGCCCGATGCCGTGGAGGTGCTGATGCGCTGGTTCAGCGCGGCAATATTGGCCAGGGTGGTATTGACTTGCGGCACGATCGCGGAACGTTGCTGCTGCACCGACAGCAACTGGTTGCCCATGACGGTGCTGATACTGTTGAAGCGCTGCGCCATGGCGTCGGCGGAAGTGACGATCTGCTGGCGCAGCGGCGTCGACGTCGGGTCGACGGCCGAGGCGTTGAGGGCGGCGAAAAAGCCGTCGATGCCGTTGCTGATGCTGGAGGCATCGTCGCCCATCACGCGTTCGAGCTGTGTCAGGTAAGGCTGGGTCTGCGAACGGGCGCCCTGGTCGGACGCGGCACGCCACATTTGCTGGCTTTTATACGCATCGGCGAAGCGCAGCAGGGCCGACACTTCCACGCCATTGCCGGCCGAACGCACGCCCACGCCGGCGCCAAGTGAGGACAGCAGCACGCCCTGGCGCGTGTAGCCCGCCGTCTGCAGGTTGGCGATGTTCTGGCTGGCCGCATTGAGTGCGGCCTGGGCGGCGATGCTGCCTGACAATGCATTGCTGATGATGCTCATTGGGCAAGTTTCTTTCGTGAAGAGTGTGGCGCGTGCGGGTGGGCAGGCATTGAATCGTTGTTACCTTGTACAGGCGACGCTTCAGACGGATTTATTAAGCGGCGCCGCAATATTGTCGGTCTTGACAGTGCTGTTGGCTGCCACGGGGGCGCTGGCCGCCGGCAGCAGCTGGCGCAGGATGGCGTCGGCGATGCCGAAGGCGCGCTGGCCGGCCATCTTGTCGGCCACCAGGTTGTCGGCCATTTCCAGCATGTCGCTGTTGATGGGGTCCTTGAAGACGCTGTCCTCGCCCGCCATCTCGCGCGTGCCCGAACGCATCTGGCGCAGCATGTGCGAGATGAAGAACGCCTCGAACTTGACGGCCGCCTCGGTGGCCTTGGCCGCATAGCGGGGATCGGCCGGGGTGGCGGCTGCGGCAGTCTTGTCGTCTAGCGCCGAGGGCAGGGCGCTGCTGCTGTCGTTTACATTAAGCATCAAATCACCACCAGTTCACCTTCGATGGCCCCGGCCTGGTCGAGGGCTTGCAAAATTGCCATGATGTCATCGGGCGAAGCGCCCAGGCTGTTGACCACGTCGATGATCGATTGCAGCTTGGCGCCGGCCGGCCATTTGAACATATTGCCGTTGCCCTGGTCGACGGACACTTTTGATTGCGGCGTGACGGTGGTCTGGCCGCGGCCGAACGGCGCCGGCTGGCTGACGGCCGAGCTTTCGGAAATGACGACCTTGAGCGAGCCATGCGTGACGGCGGCCGCCTTCACGCGCAAGCCTTCGGCGATGACCACCGTGCCCGTGCGCGAATTGAAGACCACTTTCGGCGTGTCGACGCCGACATCGACGGAGAGCGCTTCGAGCTTGGCCATGAAAGCTACGCGCTGGGTCGGGTTTTCCGGCGCCAGCACTTCCACGCTGGTGGCGTCGCTGGTGGTGGCGACGGCGCCAAAGCGGCGGTTGACGGCTTCGACGATATTGATGGCCGTCTCGAAGTGCGGGTGGCGCAAATTCAGGGTGACGGTCGGCTTGGTCGAGAAATCGCTGAGGATTTCGCGCTCGATGTTGCCGCCGTTGGGAATGCGGCCCGAGGTGGGCGTGTTGACGGTGACGGACGAGCCGCTCTTGCCGGTGGCGTTGAGGCCGCCGACGACGACGTTGCCTTGCGCCAGCGCATACGTTTCATTGTCGGCCGCGCGCAATTGCGTCAGCAATAAAGTGCCGCCGCGCAAGCTTTTCGCATCGCCCAAGGACGACACGGTGACGTCGATGGCCTGGCCACGGCGGTATCCCGGAGGGAATACGGCGCTGACCATGACGGTGGCGACGTTCTTGCTTTTCGATTCGGCGCCGTCCGGCATCTTGACGCCGAACTGCTTGAGCATGTTGACCACGGACTGGCTGGAAAACTTCACCTGCGTGGTGTCGCCGCTGCCGTTCAGGCCCACGACGAGGCCGTAGCCGACCAGCGGGTTGTCGCGCACGCCCTCGATGCTGACCAGGTTGCGCAGTACTTGCGCGGCGCTGGCGGGCAGGGCAAAGCCGGACAGCGCGGCGAGCATGGCTGCCAGGGGCAGGGCGGAACGAAATTTCATGAGCTCACCTTAAAACGGCATCCATGGGCCGACGAAGAAGCGCGTCAGCCAGCCTGGTTTGTTGGCTTCGGCCAGGGTGCCCTGGCCGGAATAGGCGATCTGCGCATTGGCGATGCGCAACGATGACACCTGGTTGTTGGAATCGATATCGGCCGCGCGCAGGTAGCCGCGCAGGCGCACGAATTCCTCGCCCTGGTTCAGGGTCAGGGTTTTTTCGCCCTGCACGCGCAGCAAACCGTTCGGCAGCACTTCCTGCACGATCACCGTGATGGCGCCGGACAGCGCATTTTGCTGCGTGCTGGTCGAGTCGCCGGCGAAGTTGCGGTCGGCAGACAGGTCGATGCCCGTCTTGGGGAAAGTCTTGCCGAGGAGATTGGCCGCCTGCACGCCGACGGACGAACCCTTGTTGAACGAGGTGCCCGCCTTCTTGCTCGCCTGCGTGGTTTCCTGCAGGGCCACCGTGACGACGTCGCCGACGCGGAAGGCGCGGCTGTCGGAAGTCAGGGCCAGGCCCGCATCGGGATTGAAGACGCCGCCGGCCACGCCGCCGCGCGCGGCGCTGCGCGGCGCCACGGGCAGCGGCGTATCGGAAAAGCTGGGCGCCAGAGGGGCCACCGGCTGGCTGGCGCAACCGGCCGCCAGGACCAGCAGCAGGGCCGCTCCGGCTTTCAGTGCGGCCTTCATCAACGTGCCGCTTGCGCCAGGTATTGCAGCATATTGTCGGCGGCCGACAGCACCTTGGTATTCATTTCATAGGTGCGCTGGGCAGCGATCATGTCGACCATCTCTTCGACCACCTGCACGTTCGAGCCTTCCAGCGCGAACTGCTTCAGCTTGCCCAGGGCGCCTTCGCCGGGACGGCCTTCCGTCGGCGTGCCGCTCGATGCCGTTTCCTGGAACAGGTTTTCACCGAGCGCCAAGAGGCCCGTCGGGTTGACGAAGCTGGAGAGGTTCAGCTGGCCCAGTTCGGTGCCGGCGACATTGCCCGGCACGGTGGCCGTGACCATGCCGTTTTCGCCGATGGTGATCGCCGTGGCGTTGTTTGGCACGGTGATCTGCGGCACCAGGGGCAGGCCCTGGGCGTTGACCATCACGCCGTTTTCATTCAGGCTCAACTGGCCGGCGCGCGTGTAGGCCGCTTCGCCATTCGGGCGCAGCACTTGCAGGAAACCGTTGCCGGTGATGGCGACGTCGAATTCGCGGCTGGTCGTTTGCAGGCTGCCGGTGGTAAACACCTTTTGCGTGCCGACCATGTGCGTGCCGTTGCCCAGCTGCACGCCCGATGGCGAGAGGGTGTTGTCGGCGCGCTGCGTGCCCGGCTGCTGCTCGACCTGGTAAAACAGGTCTTCGAAGACGACGCGGTCGCGCTTGAAGCCGACCGTATTGACGTTGGCCAGGTTGTTCGCGATGGCTTGCAGTTTGGCATCTTGCGCCTGCACGCCGGTCTTGCTGATCCACATTGCTGGATTCATGGTTTACTCCTTGAATTCGTTTGTTTTTGTTGGGTGAAGAATGCTTGACAGAAGCGTAGCGAGCGGCCGCGAGTTGTGGTCGAGAAGCGCAACTGTGCTTGAGCACAGTGAGCATCGCAGGCCGCAAATCGCAACGCGCAGTAGCTTATGTCAGGCATTCTTAGGCGCCCAGCAGGCGGTTGCCTGATTCCGTCATGGAATCGCTGGCCTTGAAAATTTTCATCTGCATCTCGAAACTGCGGTTCAGGCTCATGGTGGCGACCATTTCCTCGACGGCAGAGACGTTGCTGCCTTCCAGGTGGCGGTCGCGGATGCGGACCGTCGGATCGGCTTGCAAGTCTTCGCCGCCGCGCGCCACGATCAGGCCCGCTTCGTTCTTGGTCAGCTCGCCCGCTTCGGCGTTGACCAGCTTGAGCTTGTCGACCGTCTGCATTTGCGCGGTGCCCGGCACCTGGATGGAAATCGTGCCATCGCCGCCGATCGACAGGCTGGTGTGCTCGGGAATCGTGATCGGACCACCTTCGCCCAGCACGGGCCGGCCGTTGATGGTCAGCGCGCCCGTTTCATCGAGGTCCATGGCGCCGGCGCGCGTGTAGGCTTCGCCGTTTTGCCATTGCACCGCGAGAAAGCCGGGGCCCGTGACGGCCACGTCGAGTTCGCGTCCCGTTTCCTTGATGGCGCCCGTACGCGTGCCGATGGCGCTCGACTGCGTCTGCGTCATGTGGCGGTCGTCGTAGCCATAGCCGTTTTGCAACGGCTGGGCAGTGGACACTTCCAGGTTGGCGCGAAAGCCGCCCGTCTCGATGTTGGCCAGGTTGTTGGCGTGTACCTGCTGGGCCCGCAGGGCACGGTCGGCCCCGCTCATGGCGGTATAAATCAGGGCATCCATTGCTCTTTACCTTTGCGTCTCGTGGATTACAGCGCTTGCATCAGCGATTGCAGCATGGCGTTCTCGGTCGAGATGACCTTCGAGTTGGCCTGGTAATTGCGCTGCGACGTCATCAAACCCACCAGTTCGGAGGTGATGTCGACGTTCGACTGTTCCAGCGAGCTCGTCACCAGTTTGCCGGCCATGCCGACGCCCGGGCGGTCATACATGGCGGTGCCGGACGTGGTCGAAGCAACCCAGCTGGTATCGTTGACGGCCGTCAAGGCGCCTTCGTCGGGGAAGGTCGCCAGGGCGATCACGCCGATGCTTTGCTTTTGGCCGTTCGTGTATTTCGCCACGACGGAGCCGTCATCGGCCAGTTCCACGCCCGTGTAGGTGCCCGAGGCATAGCCATCGGCGCGGTCGGTCGAGGTGGTCGCTTCGCCGGCGAACTGGGTGGTGCCCGTGTAGTCGATGGCGACCGACAGCGCCGCGGCGCCTGCCGGCGTGCCCAGCGCCAGCGTGACCGGCGCGGTCATCGTCAGTTTGCCGGAGGTGTCGAAGGTCATGCTCGTCACCGGGCCCAGATCGGCGTTGTCGAGGGTGTAGTGCACGTCCACGCCCGCTGCCGTCTTGACGAAGTACTGGCCCAGCGAGTGCTTGGCGCCCAGCGAATCGTAGACGATCGAAGACTTGGCGCTGTTGTAGCTCAGTTCGTTGGTCTTGTCGAAAGCCGGGGTTTTGATAGGCCATTCGGACGACATGTTGGCGGCATACGCCAGTTTGGTCGACGCCACGGCGGGAATCTGGCCCGTCGGAATCAGCATGTCGCCCATGGTGCCCAGCGTGGTGGTGCCTTTGACGGCGGCATAACCCTGTACCAGGCGGCCGTTCGCGTCGATCAGCTTGCCATCACTGCTGGCTGAAAAGATGCCGACGCGGCTGTAGCTCATGGTATTTTGCGCATCGCGCGAAACGAAGTAGCCGCGGCCATCGATGGCCGCGTCGAGCGCGCGGCCCGTGTTGAGCACGCCGCCATTGAGCGACATGCTTTGCGTCAGCGAGCCGATTTCCGTGCCAGTGGCGCGCGAACCGGCGTACATGGCCGAAAAGTTGGCGCGGCTGCTCTTGAAACCGTAGGTGCCGGCGTTGGCGATATTGTTACTGGTGCTGTTCAACTGTTGGTTGATGGACTGGATACCGGACAGGGCGATGTCGAAACTCATGTGGACTTCCTTTAGTGAAGGACGAGATTAGTGTGCAGGAAACGAAGGGCAGGGCGGATCAGGCCGTCTTACCGTTAAAGCCGGTGATCGCGCCAGGGTTGACTTCGCCCAGGTTCGACACGCTCAGTATCATGCTGCCGCCGGCCGACAGGCGCACGCTGTTGAGCTTGCCTGCGATGTCGACCGTCGGTTTTTCAGCGCCGCTGGTGCTGACCTTCATGCTGTAGGTACCGGCAGGCAAGCCCAGGGCCACGGGATCGATGGTAAACGGCACCGTGCCGGCCGCCTTGGCGCCCAGTTCGATCTTGTATTCCTTGTCGTCCAGCCCTTTCAGGGTGACGGTGGTCTTGGTGGTGCTGGCCGCCAGCGCGATGCTGCCGCTGACTTTGCTTTTGTCGAGCTGGACCGTTTCGCTGTTGACCATCACTTCGGAACCGACTTGCGCACCCAGGGCCAGCACCTGCATCGATTGCAGCACGCTGGCATTGGCGCTGGTCAGCGCGGACAGGTTTTGCATCGCTTCCGTCTGCGCCTGCTGCGTCAATTGATTGACGAACTGGCTCGGATCGGTCGGCGCGAGGGGATCCTGATTCTTGATCTGGGCAACCAGCAATTTGGTGAACATATCCTGGGTGGCATTGCTTTGCGACTTGACGGCATTGCTGCCGCTGTTGCTGCCGCTGGTGTTATTTGTAAAGAGATTGGTTTCCATGGATTATGCTTCACCTAATTTGAGGAGCGATTGCTGCATCGACTTGATGCGGCCCAGAACTTCGACATTGGTTTCAAACGCGCGCGAGGCCGACATCATGTCGGTCATTTCGGCCACCTGATTGACGTTGGGGTAGAACACCATGCCATCGGCATTGGCCATCGGGTGGCCCGGTTCGTACACCTTGCGCAGCGGCTCATCGCTTTGCACCACGTCGAGCACCTGCACTCTGCCACCGGCGCCGCTGGCGCCGGGGCCATCCATCACGGCCGCAAACACGGGTTTGCGCGCGCGGTAGGTTTCGCCTTCGGAGCCGGCGACGGAATCGGCATTGGCCAGGTTGCTGGCGATGGTATTGAGGCGCACGGTTTGCGCCGCCATCGCCGAACCGGCGATCTTGGAAATATCCTGGAAGCTCATGCTGATCCTTATTGTCCGGAAATGGCCTTGGACAGACCCTTCAGTTTCATGTTGACGAAAGTCAGGCTGGTCTGGAAGTCGGTGGCATTCTGCGAGAACGCCGCCTGTTCGACGCCGATTTCAACGGTGTTGCCGTCGCGGCTAGGGTGATAGGGGACGCGGTACAGGGCGCTGGCATCGTCATCGGTCGACAGCAGGCCCGCTTCGTTGTCCTGCAACTGCTGCAGGGCGCTGCCGAAATCCATGTCCATGGCCTGGAAGCCGGGCGTGTTTTCATTGGCGATGTTGGCGGCCAGTACGCGTGTACGGTCGGCACGCAGCGCGAGTGCATCGGCGTGCACGCCCAGCGCATCCTTGAAATTAATCCCCATGGTCATCCTTTGTGTTGAATTCGTTCGTGCTTTTTGCGGTTCGAGCCAGAAAATAGATGGTGCAGAGGTAAAATCCCAGCCTGGTCATGTTGACGCATGGTAAGGTCATGCCGCTTCAGTCTCTTTGATTAAGGTTAGCAATGATTCATCTCGACAGTATTACCGTGATCCGAAACAAGGCGCAGCGTCGTCACATACTGCTGCCAAGCCTATTTTTACTGACCAGCCTATATAGTAGTGCAGGACGCGCAGAATTGCCAGCCGACAATATATTTTCGCGTGTGGAACAATTAGCACGCGAGCAATTGGCACGGCAGGCAGCCTCGGCAGGATTGCTGGAACCGCAGTTTCAAGTCACCGTGGTAAAAAGCACGCGCCCCGTGCCGGCGTGCGCGGCGCCCGTCGCGCTGGAAGCGGCGGACAGCCGCTCGGCGCAGCGCATGCGCTTCGTCGCAGTGTGTCCTGGAAGCAACGGTTGGCGCTATGAAATGCTGGCGCGCGGCAGCATCACGGCCCAGGTGGCCGTCACCAGCGCCCCCGTCACGGCGAATACGCCGCTGCAGGCGGGCGACGTGACCCTGGCGCGGCGCGACGTGACGATGGTGCCCGACAGTATTTCTTCCTTGCCCGGCGCCGTCGGTTTGTCGAGCCGGCGCAGCCTGCGTGCCGGGGAAGTGTTGCGGCAGGGGCAACTGGCGTCGCCCGTGTTGATCAAGCGGGGCAGTGCGGTGAGTATCGTGGCGCGCAAGGAGCAGGTGGAGGTGAGCATGGCCGGTGAGGCGATGGATCCGGGCGCGCTGGGCCAGGTGATTCGCGTGCGCAACGCCACCAGCGGCACGGTGATACGTGCCACGGTGGTCGATGCGGGCGTGGTGGAACCGGCCGATATAGCCGGCCGTTAAGGGCAAGTCAGTCTGCGGCGGCCGTGCGCTGCAGACTCTTCGCCAGCTGCGTCAGCTTGGCGGCGTAGTTGGGATCGGTGGCATAGCCGCCGCGCGCCAGGCCTTGCGCGAAGGCACCCGCGTCGGCGCCCGTGTTCAGGGCGGCGCGGTAGCGCGGATTGTCGAGCAATACTTGCGCATAGTCGCGGAAGGCGCTGGCCTGGTCGGGGTAGCTGCGGAAACGCTCGGTTTTCTTCAGGGCCGTGCCGCTGCCCGCCTCGTATTCGGTGGTGACATTGCTGGCCACGTCACCCTGCCATTTGCCGCCGGCCTTGATGCCGAACAGATTATTCGTGTCCGCGCCCGTGCCCTGGCGCAGCGGACGCTGGCCCCAGCCCGATTCCAGCGCCGCGTGGGCGGCGACGATTTCCGGCGCCACGCCCAGGCGCGCGCCCGTCTCTTGCGTCCATGGCTTGATCGAGGCGAGAAATTGCTGCTGCGTTTCACCGATCTCGCCGCCCTGGTTGATGCTGCCCAGCACATTCACGGGCTGGCTCTGTTCCAGGTAGGCGCGGCCTTGCGGACTCAGGCTGGTGGCGTTGCCGCCGCCCTGTTCGATGAAGCGGGCCACTTCGCCCTGCACCTGCCGGAACACGCTGCTGAAGTTGCCGCCCGAACTGGTGGCGTCGGTGGCGCGCATATTGCTTTGCACGGCGGATGTGGCCGCCGTCGATGGCGTCGCCGCCGTGGCGCGGGTGGTCAGGAAATCAGCCTGGCGCATAGGTATCTTCCTCGCCATGCAGCACGCGCTGCATGATGCTGTACTGTTCTGTTAATAAATCGCTGTTGCGGACATTCAGGCGCTTGCATTCAAGCACCATCTGCTCGAGCGCGGCCCAGTCGCGCTCGGCGGTGGCGCGCGCTTCTTCTTGCATCAGTGCAAACAATTGCGGCATATCGCCTTGCGGGCCCAGCAGGGCAGTGACGAGGCTGACGCGCTGGCGGCGGCGCGCATCGAGCGGTTCGACGGCGGCGATGACCTGGTCGGCCAGCGCCGTCAGCCGTGCGCTCTGGTGGTGCAAGGTGGCCTGGAACTGCTCTTCCAGCAAGGTTTGCAGGGCGCCATAGCCAGCGAGGTCGTCCGTCATGCCTTGCAGCACGCGGCGCATGGCTTCCTGGCGCGTGATGCCCTTGCGCGGCGCGGTCACGATTCACCGCCGTGGAAGCGCTGGATCAAGCCTGCCAGTTTCGATGGATCGAACGGCAATTCGCCCTTGGCCAGCGCATCGCGCAGCATGGCCACGCGCTCGTGGTCGATTTCGGGCATGCCGCGCAGGGCGGCCATGGCCGGTTGCAGCACGGCCGATTGCAGTTCCGCCCCGGCTGACGAGCCTTGCATGACGCCAGTGGCGCCCGCGTTCTCGGCGATCGCCTCGGCCGGCGCGACGGCGCTGCTGCGCACGGCAGCGCCGGTATTGCCGGAGGAGATTTTCATACGTTGTCCCTTGCCCTTAATTTGCATGCTCATCGCGCTCTTTCTTTGCGGGCAGGCCCAGTTTCTCGCGCAGGCGTTGCAGCGTGCCCGCGTCCGGTTCGCCCACGTGCAGCTCGTCGCCTTGCGCCTTTTGCCCGGCCATGCCGAACATGGCGGCGATGCTGTCGGCCTGGCCACGCGTCAATATTAACAGTTCGATGCGCCGGTTGATGCCGGCGCTGGCATTTTTTACGTCCAGCGGCGCGCGGTCGGCCATGCCTACCACCTGCAACACGCTGTCCGGACTCATGCTGCCGATCAGCAACTGCGCGCGCGCCGACATGGCGCGGTTGGCCGACAGGGTCCAGTTGGAGAAGCCTTCATAGCCGGTATTGGCGTATTGCAAGGAATCCGTGTGGCCGACGATCAGCATCTGGTTCTCCATTTGCGCAAACACGGGCCCCATCTGGCGCAGCAGCTTGCGGAAACGGTCGGTCGGCACGGCGCTGCCGCGCACGAACATGCCTTGCTTGTCCGTATCGTGCAGCATGACGCGCAAGCCGTACGGCGTGATCACCGATTGCAGATTGCTCTTGAGTCCCGCTTCGTCGCTGAGCTTGTCGAGCGCGCGCGACAGCGACATCAAGTCTTCCGGCGACTGGTAGCTGACCTTGGTCTGATTTTGCGGCGCGGTGCCGGCCTTGCCGTCTTGCATCTGCTTGCCTTCCGTGCGCGTGTCGCCCGAGCCCTTGCGGGGCATGGGGAAGCGCTCGATCAGGCTGCCGCGCGGACCGCCGCTCGGTTCCGGCATGACGCCCTGGCCTTCGCCCTGGCGGCTGCTGGCCGACGCATCCATCATGATTTCCTTCATCGCCTGTTGCTCGCGCGCGGCCATCAGCCACAGCACGAGGAAGAGAGACAGCAGGGCCAGGCAAAAGTCGGCGAACGCGACTTTCCAGGCGCCGCCGTGGCCATCGTCGTCATGCTTGCGGCCGGCACGCTTGATGATGGCCTGTTCATGTTTCTCATGCGGCTTTAGCACGGCGGCCTCCCCGGCCTTGGCCTTGCTCTTGTTCGGCGCCGCCATCTTCCAGCGCATTGATCCAGCTTTCCAGCTGGGCAAAGCTCGGCTTGATGTTCAGCTGCACCAGGCGGCGGCCCGCATCGATGGCCAGCAGGGGCGGTTTGCCTGCCACGTGCGTGACCAGCACGACCTTCACGCATTCCATGGTCGAGCCTTCCTCGCCCACCAGCTGCTTCATCATGTTGCACATCGGATCGAGCACGCCGTAGCAAAAGAAGATGCCGATGAAGGTGCCGACCATGGCGGCGCCCACTTTTTCCGAAATTTCCGCCGCATCGGCGCCGTCGGCCACGGAATTCATGGCCATCACGATGCCCAGCACGGCGGCCAGGATACCGAAACCGGGCATGGCTTCGGCGATCTTGTGCAGCGACTTCGACGGTTGCAGCAATTCGTCGTGGATGGCTTCGAGTTCCTGCTCCAGCACGCCTTCGAGCTCATGCGCGTTGATCTTGCCCATCGCCATCAAACGGAAGTTGTCGACGATGAAGGCCAGCAGCTTCGGCTCTTCCAGCACCAGCGGATAGCGCTGGAACAGGGCGCTTTCGCGCGGGGCCTCGACGTGGGCGTCGAGCGCCTTCAGGCCGCCGGCGGCCGTTTGCAGCAGTTCATACATCAGCAGCAACAACTGGCGCTGGAATTCTGAGCCCTGCTTCTTGTGCGTGACGATCTTGCGCATCTGGTGCAGCATTTCCCCGAGTACATGCTTGGGGTTGCCCAGCACCAGGGCGCCGACGGCGGCGCCGATGATGATGATCAACTCGACCGGTTGCCAGATCGCGTGGACGGTGCCGCCCATCAGGGCGAAGCCTCCGAATACACACCCCATCACGATTAAGATACCGATAATTACCATGTCAACTGCCTTTCTGCGTCATTGTGCTGCGTCAATTTGATGGATAGTGCTTGATACTTATGCGTCTTGCAGCATGGCTTTCATCTTGCCCAGCGCCGTCTTGTTCAATTGGCAGACGCGGGCGTCGCTCAGGTCCAGTACGGCGGCGATTTCTTTATAGCTCAGTTCGAATTCGTAATACATCTGCACCACGCGCTGTTCGCGTTCGTCCAGCGTGCGCAGGGCCTGTTCCAGGCTGCGCCGCACCATCAATTGCTCTTCCGGGCTCGGTGCGCTGTCGGCTTGCCCCAGGCTTTCCTGCAGCACTTCGTCGAAACTGGCGATCAGCTCGGCGTTTTCCGCCAGCTGGTACTCCTGGAAGGCTTCCGGCGTCAGTTTCAGGGCCGCCATGATTTCCGCTTCCAGCGGTTCACGCCCCAGGCGCCGGGTCAGGGCGCGCACGCTGTCGCGCAGGCGGTGGCTTTCCTGGCGCACGGCGCGCGGGCGCCAGTCCTGGCGCCGCAGTTCATCGAGGATGGCGCCGCGGATGCGCAGGCTGGCATAGCTGCCGAAAGACTGGTCCGGCACGCCGTAGCGGCGCAGCGCTTCGAGCAAACCCATCAGGCCGATCTGTTCCATGTCGTCGCGGTCGATGGCGCCCGACACCTGCGAATTGAGCTGGCGCACGATGCGTTTCACCAAAGGGGAGTACGCCACCAGATGTTGTTGCTCTTCAGCAACGCTGAGCACGGCCGCGCAAGCACTGGCGGCGGCATATTCGCCGGCGCCATACGCTTCCTGGTATTGCTCTACATAGGCCAAGGGATCTCCCACTAGGTCGGCTGGCGTGTTGGCTTATTCAATGATCAGCTTGCCGACCATGACTTCGGTGAACGGTTTTTCCATCTGTTCGCGCTCATAGCTGACATTGAAGGACTTGTTGATCTGTTCGGCAAATTGCTCCACCGTCATGGTCTGCGCCTTGTCCATCGGAAAGCTCGACAGGGTGCTGACGGCGATCGAGCGCATCAGCGGCAAGTGGTCCTTGGTCAGCTTTTCCTTTTCCTCGGTGGTGGCGATCACCAGGTCGGCCGACAGGTAATGCGTTTCACCGTCGCCGGGGCCACGGCGCAGCATCACGATGACCTTGTCCAGGGTGATGAACTTGCGTGCCTTCTTGCCCGTGGCGGGCGGTGGCGGCGCTTTCGCTTCGGCGGCATCGGCATGGCCGGCAACCGGCTTGGCCAGGTACCACATGGCGCCGCCAGCCGCGCCGGCGGCCAGCACGGCCACGGCGATAAAGCCGGCGATCAGTTTCATTTTCGTATTCATCAGGCGCTCTCTCGCTCGTGCATGGCGTAAGTGGTACTGGCAGTGCTGCCGTCGGACAGGGCGCGGCCAGGTTCGGCATCGTCCTGCTGGCGGCCCGGTTGACGCTGGCCGCGCGCATCGCCTTCGGCAAATGCCTGGGCGGCGGGGCTGCGCGGGGTGGCGCTGATATTCACGGCCACCTCGGTGTACTGGCGCTGCGCCAGGTCGCTGCGCATGTTTTCGCCGATGCCTTGCAACTGGCGCAACACTTCCGAGTTCGACGCCGTGACGTTCACTTGCAGCGCGCCGGCCGTGTGGCGGATGGAAATTTCAATGCGGCCCAGCATGGGCGGGTCGAGGCGGATCGTTGCGTGTTCGCTGTTGCGGCCGATCTGCGTCTGCAGGCGTTCGCCCAGCGCTTCGCGCAGCGGTTCCTGCCATTGCTGGGCAGGGCCGTTGAGCTTGATGGTATCGCCGGACGGGGCCGCCGCCGTATTGCCGATGGCGCCCGTCAAGCCCAGGTTGGGCGTGGCTGGGGCCGGCGTCGCGGCGCCACGTTCGCCCTCGCGCGCGGCAGGGGCGGCGACGGTGGTTGCGGCAGCGGTTTGCGGCAGCAGCGCTTCGAACGGCTGTGCCGGCGCGCTGCCTTTGGCGGCCACCGCCGGGATGGCCGCTGCCAGCGGTTCGCGCGTATCGCGGCCTGCCGGCTGCGCCGTTCCCTGTGCAGTGAGGGTGATCGCCGCCGGATGCACGCTGATGTTGAGTGCCGGGTTGGCTTGCGCCAGATTCGCCTGCGCTGGTGTCTGTGCTTGCGCCTGGGCGGCGGCGCGTGCCTCGGCTGCGGCCGCGTCCGTTGGCGGCAGCATCGTCAGCGGCAAGCCGATGACGGGGGGGGCCATGGCTGGCAGGGCGCTGTCGGCCTGGCTGTCGCTGTCGCCATCCTTGGCGGGCGCGGGCGTGCCGGTTTCGGCCGGCTCCCCGCCTGTCACATCGAGCACCTGCGCAAACAGGGGCAGGGCGGAGGGCGCGGCACCGTTGTTGCCATAGCCTGGCGTGCCAGGCAAGGTGGCCGTTTGTGCCGGCGCGGGCGCCGAGGCTGGCGCCGGTGCCGCATTCGCCGTCGCTGCCGGAGCGGCCGGCGCCTTGTTGAAGTTCATGATCATGCTTGATACCCTTCAGAGTCGTATTCGCCGAGCGCGGCGTAGGCGACCCAACCTTCCTTATTTGCCTGTAATGCACCCAGGTGTTGACCCAGGCGTTCTTTTTCCTCAGAGCAAATTTTAACCGCTTGCGCGTGAATTTTGCGCAATTGCAACAATTCTGTTTGTTCCAGCGTATTCCATGCGCCACGCTCAGCCAGCAGCGGAATGTTTTTCGCCAGACTGGCCGAGAGTTTTTCCATCGCCTCCCAGTCCGCCTGCGCGACCGCCGCACTCAATTGCCGGCTCAGCTGCTGCAGCGCAGCGCGCCTAGGCATTGTTGGCCTGGACGCCCACCCAGCCGCGCTTGATGGTGGTCATCAAGGTGGTCACTTCATCGATCAGGGTCGGGTCGAGCTTGATGCCGGCCGTGTACAGGCGCGCCACGCAATAGTCGTACAGGCGCGCCAGGTTGACCACCACTTCGCCGCCATTGTCGAAATCGAGCGAACTCGACAGACCGTTGATGATCTGCGTGCATTTGTCCAGGCTGATGGCCTTTTGCTCGTAGCGTTTGCCCACGATATGCCCGCGCGCGCGCGCCAGTTCTTCCAGCAGGCCATCCGTCAGCACCAGTACCAGCTCGACCGGTGTGGCGCGGGCGGTCTGGGAATCCAGGTTGACGGCGTGGTAACTGCCGTAAGCTTCATTGTTCAACATTATTATCTTCTCGCTATGTTAACTGTGGCGGCGCGGCAGGCACGTCGCCTTAGGATTTATCGTTACTAAACATGGCATCGAACATGTCCGAATTCCGGGTCATTTGCTCCTGCAATACTTGCAGGCGGGAATATTGGTCCAGGAAACGGGTGTAAGCAGTGTTGTACTGGTTGGTCAGGCGCTCGGCGCTCTTGGCCAGGCTTTTCTGCAACTTGTCCGTCGCTGCCATGCGTTGGGTGATCTGGCCTTTGGTGACATTGCTCCACTGGCCCAGCACCTTGTCGAGGCCACCGAGCACGCCGGCAGGGGCCGACAGGCTGTTATTGCCGAACAGTTTGTCCAGGCCACCAGGATTGTCCGCCAGCTTGGCCGTCAGCTTGGCGGTATTGAGGCTGATGGTGCCGTCGCGCTGGGCGGTAATGCCATACGCCACCAGCGATACGCCATCGACGCTCAGGCGCAAGGCATCGCCCATGCTGGTGCGCAGGGCGTTCAGGCCCGAGTCGTGGGCAAAGATGCCGGCGGCGATATTCTTCTCGGGATTGCCGGGACTGGCCAGGCCATCCATCACGCTTTTCAGCTTGTTGTAGGCATCGACGAAGGCTTGCACATTGGCAATGGTGCCAGCGCTGTCGGTGCCGACGGTCACGGTCATCGGGCTCTCGCCTGCCGTCATGGCCTTGGTGAACGTCATTTTCACGTCGGGCACGTTGGTAAACGTATTCGATGCCTGGGTGATCTTGGTGCCAGAACCCTGGGCGCCCAGCCAGACGATGGCATCTTTGGGCGCCACGAGGTTTTTCATGTCGCTCTGCAGCGCTGTCTGCAGCGTCGGATCCGTCACGCTGCTGGTGTCGATCGAAACGGCATTGGCGACGCCGGTGAGATTCGACGTCAAAACCAGTTGCGCCTGGTTGCCGATATTGATGACGGAAGCCGTGACGCGCGCATTATTCTTGCTGTTGCCATTGATGGCGGCGGCGATTTCCTGCGGCGTCAAGTAGGCGTCGCCATCCTTGTTGGCGGCAGCCAGGTCGATGTCGAAGGCGTTGTCGGCGGTGACAGCGGCCAGCGGGTCGCCGATGCGGATGGTCATGTTGCCGCCGTTGGCGGGCGTGGTGCTGCTCAAGCCGCCATACGAAGTCTGGCTGGCCGTGGCCAGTTGTTCCACAAAGAACGCGTAGCTGCCCGGCGCCGCCTTGATGCCGGCCGTGGCCGTGCCATACGCGGTATTGCTGAAGGTGGCGGACTGGCTCAGCACGGACTTGCTGGACGTCATGCTCGTCATCGCCAGCTGGAATGCCGAGATGGCCGATTTCAGGTTGCTCAGCGCACTGGTGGTGTTGTTGGCAAGCGTGGTCTGATTCGCCAGGGCTGCCTTTTGCGCGGCCACCGATTTGGTAGCCAGCTGCTCTGCTGTGACGAGCGGATCGTATCGTGGTGCGGTAATTGCGTTTGCCATGCCAGACTCCTGAATAAAGGGATATACCGGTACAAGGCGACCCCCATTCCCGTTTCGTGAAGTTTTCCTGAAAGAAACTTACACAAACCTCATTTTACCTGCCCGCGGAACCAGAATTGCGTCGCCAGCTCGTCTTGCCGCTTGGCATCTACACGTTGTTGCTCATTCGCAACATGCTTTTGTTTTTGCGTCAGCACCTGGTCCAGCACTTCGCGCTTGGCCCAGGCCGTATTCAGCGCACGTTGCGACACGGCCATGTTGGCTTCGTGCAGGTGCAAGTCGGTACGGTGCTGGTCGGCCATCTGCATCACGGCCTGCTTGAAGTTGCCGCAGTTGACGGACAGGGCCAGGGGCAGGGCGCCGCTGGGGCCGCTATCCGTGTACAGGCCCGTCAGGCGTTCCAGGTTTTTCTGGTAGCGCTCGCGCACGGCCGTCTGCGCCGCCATTTCGCCTTGCAGGCGTTCCACTTCGGTGCTGCGCAGGCCGACCAGGGTGGTCAGGTTGCGGATGGTATGCGTGTCGCTCACGTATGCTCCTAGGCCATGATCTGTTCAAGTTGTTCGATGCACGGCCCCATCGGCGCCTCTTCCTTGGTGCCCTGGCACAGGAAGGCTTCGATGGGCGCGTGCAGCTGCACGGCGCGGTCGGTGATCGGGTCGGCGCCGGGCACGTAGGCGCCCAGCGGGATCAGGTCGCGCACGCGCGCGTGGCGCGCCATCGACGCTTTCAGCGCGCGCGCCGCCTGCATGTGGGTGGGCGTGATCACCTGCGCCATGCAGCGGCTGATCGAGGCGGCGATGTCGATGGCGGGGTAGTGGCCCCGCTCGGCCAGTTCGCGCGTGAGCACGATGTGGCCGTCGAGAATTGCGCGCGCCGTGTCGACCACCGGGTCTTGCTGGTCGTCGCCTTCGGCCAGCACCGTGTAGATGGCGCTCATGCTGCCTTCCGGGTGAGCGCCATTGCCGGCGCTCTCCACCAGTTGCGGCAAGTTCGAAAACACGGACGGCGGGTAGCCGCGCGTGGCCGGCGGCTCGCCCAGCGCCAGCGCCACTTCGCGCAAGGCCATGGCATAGCGCGTCAGCGAATCGACCAGCAGCAGCACATGCTTGCCCTGGTCGCGGTAATGCGCGGCGATCGAGTGGCACAGTTCGGTGGCCATGATGCGCATCAGGGGCGACTCATCGGCTGGCGCGATCACCAGCACGGCTTTCTTCAGCCCTTCGGCGCCCAGCGACTTTTCCACGAATTCGCGCACTTCGCGGCCCCGTTCGCCGATCAGGCCGACGACGACGACATCGGCCACCGTCTGGCGCGTGATCAGGCCCAGCAGCACACTCTTGCCCACGCCGGAGCCGGCCATCAGGCCCACGCGCTGGCCCTTGCCCAGGGTCAGCATGCTGTTAATCGCCCGCACGCCCACGTCCAGCGGCTCGATGACCGGTTGTTTCTTCAGGGGATTGATCTTCGGTGGCGTCACTTCCAGGATGTGTTCGCCACCGAGGCGGCCCAGGTCATCGATCGGCTCACCGAGGCCATTGACCATGCGACCCAGCCACGACGGGCCGATCTGCAGGCTGGCCTTGTCGGGCAGGGGCAGCACGCGCGCGCCCGTGGTCAGTCCTGTCGCCTTCTTGAACGGCATTAAATATGACAGTTTTTCGCGGAAGCCGACGACTTGCGCATCGAGCCACTCGCCGCTCACAGTTTCAATTTGACAACGCTGGCCCGTGTGCAGGCGGCAGCCGGCGCTTTCCAGCAGCAGGCCGGACGCGCCGACCAGGCGGCCGGTGGGTGTCGCGACCGGGATATCGCCGATCTCGAAGCTGCGCAGCGTGTCGGCGATCATGCAGGCGCGCCTTGATCCGCGTGTTCGGCGGCCAGCGCCAGGTGGCTGCTGACCTGTTCCATGCAGGCCGACAGGCGCTGATGGCAACCCGCGTCGACTTCATTGTCGCCCGCCTTGATGCGGCATTCGCCCGCGTCGAGGCGCGCGTCGGCGATCAGGTTCCAGCGCTTGGCGCGCTTCGGATCGAGTTCGCTGATGCGTTTCAATTCTTCCGGATTGAGGAAGACGTCGATTTCCTCGCGCGTGGGCGGCATCGAGGCCAGGGTCTCGTCGACAAGGGCCAGCAGTTGCACCGGCTGCAGCGCCAGTTCGGCGCGGATCACCTGGCGCGCCACCTTGGCGACCAGGTCGACCACTTCCTTGCGCTGGGCTTCGCGGTAATCGGCGCGCACTTTTTTCAGGTCGCGCAGGATGGCGTCGACGGGGCGCGCCAGGCGGTCCAGCGCCACCAGGGTTTCATTGCGGCCTTCTTCGCGGCCCTGCGCCATGCCATCGCTGCGCCCGGCATCGTAGCCGTCCTGCTGGCCTTGCACCAGGCCCACTTCGTAGCCGTCGCGCTGGCCCTGCTCGAAGCCTTCCGAGACGGACGCCTGCCACTGGCCGTCCGCATCCTCGTTGGAGACGCGCTGGCCGGCGGCGATGAATTGCGACAGGGGCGGGAAACGATACGAGCGGAAGTGTTTCATTCGATCACCGCTTCGGCAAACAGTTGCACTTCGATCTCGCCCGCGTCGGCGAGGCCCTTGACGGTGGCCATGATTTCCTGGCGCGTCTGTTCGATGCGCGACAGCGGCACGGGGCCGGAACGGCGCATCATGTCTTCGAAGCTTTGCGCCTGGCGGCGCGGCATGGTTTTCAGCACGGCGTCGCGGATCGACGCTTCCGCGCCCTTCAGGGCGATGGCCCACTGTTCCATCGGCACGTCTTCCAGGATGCGCGTGAGCGTGACATCGCTCTGCGTGGCCAGGATCAGGAAGTCGTACATGCTCAGTTCGATTTCCGAGACCACGTCCGGGTCGTGCGCGCGCAGCAGTTCGACCAGCGCGGCGCGGTTGCCCGGCATGCGGTTGAGAATCTCGGCAGCCTGGCGGATGCCTTCCACGCTGGTGCTTTGCGTGTCCAGCGTGCCCAGGCAGCGGCCCACCAGTTCGTCGAGCTCGACCAGCAGGTCGCGGTCGATCTCGTCCAGGCGCGCCAGGTTCAGCAAGACCAGGTCGCGGCCTTCGACGGGCAGGGCGTCGAGGATCTGGCCGGCCAGCGCGGGCGGCAGGAAGGCCAGGAACACGGCTTGCATCTGCACGTGCTCGTTGACGATGTATTCGGCCAGCCATTTCGGCGACGCCCACTGCAGGCGCGCCATCTTCGGACGGATGGCGTCGCCATAGATATTGTTCAGCACGCTATTCGCGATATCGCTGCCCAGCGCCATGTCCAGCGAGCGCTTCAGGTAGCTGCGCGAGGCGCCGTGCACGCCACTTTGCTGGCGGTAGTCGTCGAAGAAGGTCTGCATGGCCGTTTTCACGGATTCGACCTTGATGCCGCTCATGCGCGACATCACTTGCGTGACTTCCAGCAATTCTTCGCGCGACAGGCAGCGCAGCACGTTGGCGGCCTGTTCCTCGCCGATGCTCAGCAGCACGATGGCCGCCTGTTCCACGGGATTCAGGCTGACGCTTTCGTACTCTGCGCCGTCGGAGGGATTATTGTTGTTGAGTTCGGCCATTTTTCTGCATCCATTGTTTGACGACTTCGGCGACACGCTCGGGTTCTTTTTCAGCCAGCACTTTCAAGTGGTCGACCATCACGTCGACCGCCGAGCCAGGTGGCGGCAAGTCATAGTTTTCCAGCAGCGGCACGACCGGCATGTTGCCAGCGCTGGTCTCGCCTTCGAGCGCCAGCGGGCTGCCATTCACGCCCAGGGCCGGCGCGCCGGCAACGGCCGCGCCATTCGCGCCGGCGGCGGCGTTGCTGCCGCCCAGTGCCAGGGCGGGATCGAGCTGTTTCAGTGGTGGCGGCGCCAGGCGCGTGGTCAGCAGGCGCAGCAGCGGACGCAGGATCAGGAAGTAGCCGAGGATGGCGCCCAGCGCGTACAGCAGCCAGCTGCTGAAATCGACGACGGTGTCGCGTTCTTCCCACCACTGCGCCACGGGTGGCTTGGCCGGGAAGGTCAGCGCCGTCAGGCTCAGGCTGTCGCCGCGCTGGGCGTTGATGCCCAGGCCGCTGTTGAGCATTTTTTCAATATTGCCCAGTTCTGCAGGGGTCCAGCCGGTTTTCGGATTCGGTGCGGCGGCGCTGTTGAGGACCACGGCGACGCTGAGTTTTTCCAGGCGGCCACGGCTGCGCTTGATCTGCGTGATGCTGCGGTCGTAGGCGTACTGGCGCGTGGTGGCGTTCTTGCGGGCCGTGCCGTCGTCGGATGGCTTCGGCGCGCCATCGGCCGCTGCGGCGCCGCCGGCGTCGGCCGGTGCCGGCACGGCTGCCGCTGGCGGACGGTTCGACAGGCTGCCGGGAATGCCGGCCACGGTGCGGTTGCGTTCCTGCTCTTCGCGCATCGCTTCGCTCGTCACTTTCGGGGCTTCGCCATATTTCTCCAGCGTTTCATCCACGCGGTCGTTGTTCACGGCGGCCGTCACGCTGAGCTTGAAGTTGTCTTCGCCGATGACGGGGCCCAGCAAGCCCGTGACGTTGCGGCGGATTTCATCCTGGAAGCGTTTCGCGCCTTCATTGCCGGCGGCCGAGGCGTCGAAGCCGTCCGTCAGGTCGATGTGCGAGGACAGCAGATTGCCGCTCTGGTCGACCAGGCTCACGCGCGTGGGCGCCAGGCTGGCGACGCTGCCGGCCACCATGTTGATGACGGCGGCGATCTGTTCCTGCGCCAGGGTGCGGCCCGGTTTCAGCGCCACCACCACGGAAGCGGAGGATTTGTCGCCGTCGCTGGCGACAAATGACGTCGACTTGGCAATCGACAAATGGACGCGCGCCGAAGCGATCGCGTCCATCGTCATGATGCTTTGCGCCAGCTCGCCTTCCAGGCCGCGGCGGAAGCGCACGTCCTGCACGAATTGGGACACGCCCAGTGGGTCATTCTTGTCCATCAGCTCCAGGCCGGCCGGCAGCTGCGCCGTCACGCCTTTCGAGGCGAGCAGCATGCGCACCTTGCCCAGCATGGCGTCGGGCACCAATACCTGGCCGCTGTCCGGATGCAAACGGTAGGGGATGTGCTCGGCGTCCAGGGTTGCCATCATGTCCGTCACGGCCACTTTTTCGCGCGCGCCAAACACCGGCTTGTAGTTGGCCTGGTCACGCCAGGCATACAGGGTCACCATGGCGGTGATGCCGATGGCCAGCACGACGATGGGAACCAGGTTTTTCAGCAGGGCGGGCGGAATGGCGGGCTGGGCGCCAAGGCGCCAGCGCGCAAATGCGGACTTCATGGGGGTAATCACTTGGGGTAACTTTCGCTGGGAGGCTGGGCGTGGATCAGGACGTGAAGATTACAGAGGCAGTTTGATGAGTTCGTCGACGGCGCCCATGACCTTGTTGCGTACTTGCATCAACATGGAGAAGGACAGGCTCGCTTCCTGGCTGGACAGCATGGCGCCGACCATGTCGTCGCTCTTGCCGCTGTCGACGTCGCTCATTTTTTGCGCCGCCAAGCGGTCGTCGCCGTTGACCTTGCTGATGGCGTCTTGCATGCTTTGCGCAAAGGAGAAGCCGGATTGTTCCGGCGCGCCGAACTGGGCGGCAGGTGCGATGCTGGCGCCCAGGGCGCGCGCGTCATTGCTCAGTGCTGCCAGATCGGCCTTGATCAGACCTGCGAGTTCGTTGCTCATCTTGCCCTCTACTTTCAATATGCGGTGACGTATCAATCAGAAATTACTGGTGTTGCCATTCCGGCAGGCATTCCATCGAATGCCATCTTGCCCGGCCCGATTTACAAGGCCCATCAGTTTTATCAGTTGCCACACCACCCGCTTGAGCAGACTCAAACAAACCCGGCAGACTCGCGCCGATATGATTTACATGGCCATGACAACTAATAATTATCTGATAAATGTTTCTTCTGGTGGCAATAAACGGAACTGGAAACTGCCATAAAAACCGGAATCAGGTAAGCGGAATGGCGCACTGCAAATCACTATTTCATCGCTATAAGCTTACCTCGGGGCAACTATAAAGTAAAGAGAGGATTGCCTCAAGGAATATTGATGCATGGCAATATTCGGAGTTTTCATGTATTGTTCAGCACCGTAGTCATCTAGCATGCGATACGATGCGCAATCGTTTGCTTGCGGACCGGTAGGCAAGGTCAAGATGATGCTGTATTTAATTTCGGGTGATCCGTATAATTTGTTCTGCCACCGCAATACGACATGACCCACATGATAACCACTAAGACAGATCAAACTGTGCGCCATCAAGTCCTCGATTCCTGTCTGCTTGGACGTCCTGTCCATTTGCTGCATGTATTCGGCGCACAGCTGCGCGACGACCTTGCCGTGGCCCTGCGCCAGCCGATGAGCCGTCGCTACTGGGGCAATTTCCAGATCGATGGCGTGAGCTTGTCGCGCGTGGACAACGAAGACAGCGTGAATCGCTGGCTGAGTTTTTCCACGGCGGCCAGCCAGACGGGCTTTGCCCTCGAACGGCAGATCCTGTTGAGCGTGCTGAACTATCGCTATGGGAGTGCCGGGGCCAAGGGCGCGCTGCCCGATCCGGCGCAGGTGCGCGTGACGGCCACCGAGGAGCGCCTCGCTGTGGTGCTGGGACAACAGTTGGTGAACGGTTTGTTCGCCCGCGTCCACAAGAACCTGCAAACCCTGGGCAAGAGCAGCGACATCGACACCAGTGCCGAGGTCGCCGTACAGTCGGGCGTGCATCCGGCGCGCGGCAGCTGGATCGTCACTGTGGCGCTCAGCGACGTCGAGGCGGGGCAGAGCGGCCAGTTCTGGTTCTCGCTGGACAAGCGCCTGATGGCCGACGTGCTGCGCGGCTTGCTGCCCGAGCGCGCGCAAGCGAAGAAAGCCTTGCGCGGCAGCGTGCGCCCGCTCGCTTCGCGCCTGCAAGTGACCCTGGAAGGCCGGCTCGTCAGCAAGCAGATGCAGCTGGGTGCCTTGTTCGACCTGCGCGTGGGCGACGTGATTCCCGTCAGCCTGAGCCGTACAGACGTCATGCTCGACGACTCCCGTTTATTTACAGCTGCTGTTTCCGAACACAAGGGCAAGCTCTGT
This sequence comes from Janthinobacterium sp. JF4, assembly GCF_059617925.1. NCBI lineage: Bacteria > Pseudomonadati > Pseudomonadota > Betaproteobacteria > Burkholderiales > Oxalobacteraceae > Janthinobacterium > Janthinobacterium sp. JF4. The sequence continues at coordinate 82,951 of NZ_JCAQAV010000016.1, forward strand.
TTAACCTCATTTGAAGATGTCGAATAATATGAATATCACCGATACCAACCAGAGCGAAACCCTGCTGGAAGACCTGGGCGATGAGATGATCATCGACCAGGGCGACGTGGCCGACGTGGCCAGCACCCGCGCGCGGCGCGACATTCCGCAGATGATGCGCAAGATTCCCGTCACCTTGACCCTGGAAGTGGGCTCGGCCCGCATTTCGCTGGAAGAGTTGATGGCCATCGGCCCGGAAAGCGTGATCGAACTCGACATGCTGGCCGGCGAACCGCTGGTGATCAAGGTCAACGGCACGCCGATCGGCCGCGCCGAAGTGGTGGTGGCCGGCGAGAACTATGGCCTGAAAGTCATCGACCTCGACGGCCTCAATCTCGACCTGATGACAGCATGAAGCTGGCGGTACCCGGTTTGAGCCGGCGCCGCGGCGCGCTGGCTGCCGCGCTGGCTGTTCCCGTCCTGATGCTGTGCTGCGCCACCGCCGGCGCGCAGGATTTATTGTCCGGCATCGTGCCGGGCGCGAAGACCGATCTGTCGGTGAAGATGCAGATCCTGGTCGTCATGACCCTGCTCGGGCTGCTGCCCGTGATGGTCATGATGATGACCAGCTTTACCCGCTTCGTCATCGTGCTGTCGCTGCTGCGCCAGGCCCTGGGCCTGCAGCAGGGTTTGCCCAACCGCATCGTCACCGGCATCGCGCTGATCCTCACCTTGCTGGTCATGCGCCCCATCGGCGACCAGGTGTGGAAGGAAGCGTTCGTGCCGTACGACCGCGACCAGATCGGCATGCAGGAAGCCCTGAAGATCGCCGAAGTGCCGATTTCGCGCTTCATGCTGGCGCAGACGAGCAAGGCCGCGCTGGCGCAGATCGCGCACCTGGCCGGCGAGCCGTCGAGCATGCGCCCGCAAGACCACAGTTTCACGGTCAAGCTGGCCGCTTTTGTGTTGTCCGAACTCAAGACGGCGTTCCAGATCGGCTGCATGCTGTTCATCCCGTTCCTCATCATCGATCTGGTGGTGGCGTCCGTGCTGATGGCCATGGGCATGATGATGCTCTCGCCCCTCGTCATCTCGCTGCCGTTCAAGCTGCTGCTGTTCGTGCTGGTCGATGGCTGGACCCTGACCGTCAACACCTTAGTTACCAGCATACAAGGCTATTGACCGATGTTTACCCCTGAAGTCGCCGTCGACCTGATCATCGAAGCGTTGCATGTCGTCATGCTGCTGGTGGTGATCCTGGTCGTGCCCGGGTTGCTCATGGGCCTGCTGGTCGCGCTGGTGCAGGCGGCCACCTCGATCAATGAACAGACCATGAGTTTCCTGCCGCGCCTGCTGGTCACCCTGCTGGCCCTGATCCTGGCCGGACGCTGGATGGCGGGTTACCTGATGGATTATTGCGTGTCCATTTTTCAGCGCGCCGCCACCCTGGTCGGATAGCGCCGCGCGCCATGGATCAGATTTTCAATCAGGTGCTGCCGTTTCTGCTGGCCGTATGGTGGCCGTTCTGCCGCATCCTGGCCATGCTCAGCGCCTCGCCCGTGATCGGCGACGCCATGGTGCCCGTTCCCGTGCGGGTGCTGCTGTCGCTGGTGCTGGCGATCCTGATGCTGCCCGTGATGCAGGCGTCGGGCGTGTCGCAGGACTTGCTGAAGATCGATCCGTTTTCGCTGCATGCCGTCGTCGCCACCCTGGAGCAGGCCATCATCGGCTTCGTCCTGGGCCTGGCCTTCCACTTCGCCATGTCCGTCATGTCGGTGCTCGGCTACCTCGTGTCGAGCCAGGTGGGCTTTTCCATGGCCGTCATGAACGATCCGCTCAATGGCACTTCGTCGGACGTGATCACGGGGCTGCTCACCATCATGTGCATGATCGTGTTTTTCGCCATCGACGGCCATCTGGTGCTGACGGGCGTGATCGGCGCCAGTTTCACGGCCTGGCCCGTGGGGCAGGGCTACGGGCCGCTGCTGTTGCAGACGGTGGCGTATAACGTGGCGTGGATCTTCGCCGCCGCCATGCTGCTGGCCTTGCCCATCGTCTTTTCCACCATGGTGGTGCAACTGGGCTTTGGCTTCCTGAACCGGGTGGCGCCGTCGCTGAACCTGTTTTCGCTGGGTTTTTCCATGATCACCATGTTCGGCCTGCTGATGCTGATACAGATCGTGCGCTTTATCCCGGAGCACTATATCGCCATGACGAACCGCGTGCTCGACATGATCGCCGAACAGATGCGGGTGGCCCATGGATAGCGCACGTGCCAACAAGCTACTGCGCAGTCCACTTCCGGGCATCCGTTGCTCGCTGTACCTCCGTACAGCTGCGCTACTCAACCCGGCATTGAACTTGCTCGCTACGCTTGTAGGGCACGTGCGGAAAGGTGTGGCCCATGGCGGATAGCAGCACTGGCGACAAAACAGAAAAGGCTTCAGCGCAGAAGCTGAAGAAGTCGCGCCAGGAAGGACAGGTGGTGCGTTCGCGCGACCTGTCGACGGCGCTGGGCATCCTGATCAGCATGAAGGTCTTCATTTACCTGCTGCCCGGCTACCTGCAAAGCTTTCGCGAGCTGTTCGCCATGGCCTTCATGCCGCTCGACAGCAAGGGCGCGCTGGAAAATGCCATGTCGATGGCGTTTACCACGTCGGTGGGCTTGCTGATCAAGATGATCGTGCCGCTGTTTTGCGTGCCCCTGTTCGTCGTGCTCGGCTCATTGATCCCTGGCGGCTGGGTCATCAGCACGAAGAACTGGATGCCGAAGATGGAGCGCCTGAGCCCGGCCAAGAACCTCGGTCGTTTGATTGCGCCCAAGCATGCTTTTGAGTTCGGCTTGTCCATCGCCAAGGCCGTCGTGCTGGGCATGGTGCTGGTGCATGTCAGCCGTTCCAGCCTGAGGCAGTACGTGGACTTGCAGCACAGGCCTTTGCAGCAGGCCATGCTCGATGGCTCGGCGCTGATGCTCGATGGCCTGATGGCGCTCATTTCCGTCTTCGTCCTGTTTGCCATCATCGACGTGCCGGCGCAGGCATTTTTCTTTGCCCGCAACCAGCGCATGAGCAAGCAGGATGTCAAGGAAGAGCACAAGAGCAGCGAAGGCCGCCCCGAAGTGCGCCAGCGCATCCGCCAGCTGCAGCAGCAGATCGGCCGGCGCAGCGTGCGCAAGACCGTGCCCGACGCCGACGTGGTGATCGTCAATCCCGAGCATTACGCCGTTGCATTGAAGTATGACCAGGACCGCGCCGAAGCGCCGTTCGTCGTGGCCAAGGGCGTCGACGAGATGGCGCTGTATATCCGGCAAGTGGCGAAGGAACACCATATCGAAACGCTGGAGTTGCCGCCGCTGGCGCGCGCCATCTATAACACCAGCCAGGTGCAGCAGCAGATTCCCGTGCAGCTGTACCAGGCCGTGTCGCAGGTGCTGAACTACATCCTGCAATTGAAAGCATTCCGGTCCGGGCAGCGTGCTGCCCAGCCCGTATTACCCACCGAGATGGCCGTGCCATCTCATCTGAGCGAGGTCGTACCGCCATGAATTTCCTGAACCGCGTGGTTGCTGAAATGCGCCGCCACAAGTTCGCCACGCCGCTGTTCCTGCTGGTGATCCTGGCAATGATCATCTTGCCGCTGCCGCCGGTGCTGCTCGATATCTTGTTCACTTTCAATATCGTGCTGGCACTGATCGTCATCCTCGTCAGCGTGTCGGCCAAGCGGCCCCTCGATTTCTCCGTCTTCCCGACGGTGATCCTGGCCACCACCATGCTCAGGCTGACCCTCAACGTGGCGTCGACGCGCGTGGTGCTGCTGCACGGCCACACGGGCGCGGATGCGGCCGGTAAGGTGATCGAGGCGTTTGGTAACGTGGTGATCGGCGGCAACTTCGTCGTCGGTATCGTCGTCTTCGTGATCTTGATGATCATCAACTTCGCCGTCGTCACCAAGGGTGCCGAGCGTATTTCCGAAGTGTCCGCGCGCTTTACCCTCGATGCCTTGCCGGGCAAGCAGATGGCCATCGACGCCGACCTGAACGCAGGCCTGATCAATCAGGAAAAAGCCCAGATCCGCCGCAAGGACGTGGCTGCCGAAGCGGATTTCTACGGCGCCATGGACGGCGCGTCGAAGTTCGTGCGCGGCGATGCCGTCGCCAGTATCCTGATTTTGATCATCAATATGGTCGGCGGGGTGGCCATCGGTTCGCTGATGCACGACCTGTCGTTCGGCGATGCTTTCCGTCAATACGCGCTGCTGACCATCGGTGATGGCCTGGTGGCGCAGATTCCCGCGCTGCTGCTGTCGGCCGCGGCCGCCATCCTGGTGACCCGCATCAGCGATTCGGGCGATTTCGAACAGCAAGTGGCAGGCCAGGTGCTGACGTCGCCAACGGTGATCTACAGCGCGGCCGGCATGATGGTGGCGCTGGCCCTGATCCCGGGCATGCCATGGTTCATGTTCATGACCTTTGCCGGCGTGCTGGCCTTCGTTGCCTGGCGCCTGACCAAGCGCGTGAAGGGGCCCGACGCGGCCGGCATGGCAGCCATCGAAGCGGCCTTGCGCGAGGAGCGTCCGGCCGAGCTGGAGTGGCAGCAACTGCCAGCCGTGCAGCCATTGATGGTGATGCTCGGCTATAAATTGGTCGGCATGGTCGACAAGACGCAAGGCGAGCCGCTGAACAAGCGCGTCAAGGGCGTGCGCCAGAGCCTGTCCGAGGCGATGGGCTTGCTGCTGCCGAATATCGGCGTGCGCGACGACCTGGCCCTGAAGCCGTCGCAGTACGCCATCGTGCTGTCGGGCACCGTGGTGGCGCAGGCGGAAGTGCAGGCCGACCGCCTGATGGCGATTCCGTCGCCGAACGTATATGGCCAGCTGGACGGCATTCCCGGCATCGAGCCGGCCTACGGCATGCCCGTCACGTGGATCGAGCCGAGTGAAAAGGCGCATGCGCTTGGCCTTGGCTACCAGGTCATCGAGGCGCCCAGCGTGATCGCCACGCACTTGTCGAAGATGGTGCGCGAATACTTGCCGGAACTGTTCCGCCACGAAGACGTCTCGAACATGATGGAACGCCTGACGGCCCTCTCGCCCAAGCTGGCCGGTGCGCTGGACAAGGCGCTGACGCACACGCAGCTGCTGCGCGTGTTCCGCGTCTTGCTGGCGGAAAATGTGTCGTTGAAGGATATCGTGCCCATCGCCACCACCTTGCTCGACAGTTCGGAAACGACCAAGGACCCGATCCTGCTGGCGGCCGAAGTGCGCTGCGCGCTGCGGCGCCAGATCGTCAGCGGCCTGTTTGGCCAGAAGATGGAAATGCAGGCGTTCAACCTGGGCGGCGAGCTGGAAAACATGCTGCTCGGCTCCCTGAATCAGGCACGCCAGTCGGGCAAGGTGACCCTGGATAACTATCCGATCGACCCGCATCTGCTGTCGCAGCTGCAAGTGAACATGCCGGTGGCGCGCGAGCAGATGAAGCAGCAGGCTACGCCGCCGCTGCTGCTGGTGCTGCCGCAGATCCGTCCGCTGCTGGCCCGCTACGCGCGCCTGTTTGCGCCGGGCCTGCACGTGCTGTCGTACAACGAAATTCCGGAAAACCGCGAAGTGAGCATCATCGGCACGGTGGGGTAAGCGGTGGGGTAAAAAGAAAAACGGCGCTGCGGGCGCCGTTTTTTTATGCTGCGTCAATCCTGTTCGTCGATGGGTGGCAGCAGGTCGTGCTGCCGGCCGTCGGCCAGCAGCAGCACGGTGCTGCCTTGCGCCGTTTCTTCTTCATCGCCATAGTCGTAACCGAGCGGCGCCGCCACTTCCTTCGAGGCGATGATGGTCTCCTCGTCGGCTGCGGCCGCGGGTGCCGCTGGCGCATCGGGATCGGCCGCCACTTCCGCTTCCGGCTGCGTCAGCAGCAGCGCCACTTCGGCCATGGCGCGGAACAGGGCCAGTGACAGCGAGGCGGCGCCCGCCTGCATCGGGTAATTGCCATGCACGCGCTGCGCATGCAGCTGGCGGTTCAGGCGGCAGCGCAGCACGCGCAGGCCGGCGCGCCGCACGGCGTCAGCGATCTCGGGCAGGGCCAGGCGCAAATGGCGCAGCGCGGCTTCCTCGTCGGCAGCCAGTTCCAGCAGCACGCCATCGCCCGCTGGCTCCATCTGGATCACCACCCGGCCGATGCCGATGATGATCAGTTCGACGCGCAGCGCCACCTTGCCGCGCCGTCTGGGCGTCGCAATCTCGTCCTCGTCGCTGGCCAGCACGCGCAGCAGCAGGCGCTGGCCGCCCCAGCCATACACGGCGAAGCGCCACGCTTCGCTGTCGACGCTCAAAGGGGGACGGGCGCCTTCGCGCAGCAGGGCCGGCTGCTGCTCGGCCATGAACAGGTTGCCCGGCACGTGCTGGCCGCGCGCCTGCTCCTGCAGGGCCGCATAGTGCTCGCCATACGTCTTGACCATCACGCGCCACGAGGCGGCCAGCTGCGCCGCATCGGGCGGCTGCCAGACCAGCTGGCGCGTGAAGAACAGCTGATTGACCTGCATGGCACTGCTGTCGCGCGGCATGGCGCCACCCGTACCCTCGGCATTCGGCTTGATGAGGGATGCCAGGCTGTCCTGGCGCTGCAGCTGGGCGGGCAGGGTGCCGGCGTCCGGCGCGGGCGCCATGTAGGGGCCGATGGGGACCAGCGGCTGGACCACGCCGGGCACCATCGGCGTGGCGGGGCTGACGTCGAAGCGCTGGGTTATCAGGGGCACCGGGTTGCCCGATGAAATGCGGTCTATCGCCATGCCATTGCTTCCTGCTGATACATATTCATCCGATCCGCCATCGCGCTCTGCCGGTAATTATTGTAGTAAAGAAAGAATCAGCTTGCTCATGCTCTGGCTTTGCTTGAGCATGGCCGTGCTCGCTTGCAGCAGCATTTGCGCCGACGTCATGTTGGCGCTTTCGGCCGCGTAGTCGACATCCATGATGCGGCCGATGGCGGCCCTGGTGTTGGTGACCATGTTGGACAGGTTATTGTAGATGTGTCCGAGCCGGTTCGCGGTGGCGCCCAGCGCCGAGCGCACGCTGCCGACCTTGTCGACGGCCGCCGCCAGCATGTCGATCATGCCGTTGGCGCTGCTGTTGCTGGTAAATTCGCTGCCGGGTGTGGCGCCTGGCGCGAAATTGACGGAGATCGCCTGCAGTGCCGCATCCAGGCCCGCCATGTCGCCGGCCACGTTGAATTGCATGGTCTCGCTGCCGGTGGCGCCGATCTGGAACGTCATGGCTTGCGACAGGGTGCCCTTGCCGGCGCTACCGTTGCCCAGCAATAAAGTGCCGCCATAGCGCGTGTTCGTCATCACGTTGTACAGCTCGGCGCCCAGCGCATCGTATTCGCCCTGCATGGCGTCGCGGTCTTTCTGGTTCGACGAGGCGTCGGCTGCCTGGGTAGCCAGGTCCTTCATGCGCACCAGCATGCTGGTGACCTCGCCAAATGCGCCTTCAGCCGTTTGCAGCAGGGAAGTACTGTTTTGCGTGTTGCGCATGGCCACTGCCATGCCGCTGGTCTGGGCGCTCAGACGGGTGGCGATCTGCAAGCCGGCCGCGTCGTCCATGGCCGAGTTGATGCGAAAACCGGTGCTCAGGCGCGTCATCGACGTCGACAGCATTTGCTGGGCCCAGCCCATGGCCCGCTGGGCTGACAGTGCGGCAGTATTGGTATGAATGCTCAGCACGCGGCGGCTCCAGTGGACGATTGTTCGGTGTTCTACCTTGTATAGGCGACTATGCCGGCAACATCGTTAAACGTGATGGTAATTTAGTTCAAGATGCCGGAAATGCCAGACACTGCAGGCGAAAAAAAAAGCCAGACCGGAGTCTGGCTTGGATAGGCTGGCCGCAAGCGGCCGAGTCACTATTATTGCAGCAGGGACATGACCATCGAGGACATGCTGTTGCTTTGTTTCAGCATCGCGGTGCCAGCTTGCAGCAGCATTTGCGACGACGTCATGTTCGAGCTTTCGGTAGCGAAGTCGGTGTCCATGATGCGGCCGGTAGCGGCTTTGGTGTTGGTGGCGATGTTCGACAAGTTGGTGTTGACGTGGTCCAGACGGTTAGCCGTCGCGCCCAGTGCCGAACGCACGGTGCTGACGCTGTCGATGGCGGTCGCCAGCAGGCCGATGGTGGCGTTGGCGGTGGCGGTCAGTTCCGTTGCGCCGGTCGATGCTGCCGACGAGAAGTTTTTGCTCAGGCCGGTCAGGGCGGCGTTCAGCGCGGTCAGGTTGCCGGAAACGTCAAAGCTCATTTTTTCCGTCGAGCTGGCGCCGATCTGGAACGTCATCGACGTCGACAGCGTGCCGGAGGCAGCAGCCGCGCCATCGCCCAGCAGCTTGGTGCCGCCGAACGTGGTGTTGGTCATGACGTTGTACAGCTCTTGGCCCAATGCATTGTATTCAGCTTGCATGGCGATCTTGTCGTTGGCGGTCGACGAGGCATCGGAAGCTTGGGTCGCCAAGTCTTTCATGCGCACCAGCATGTTGGTGACTTCAGCGAACGCGCCTTCAGCCGTCTGCAGCAGCGAGGTGCTGTTTTGCGTGTTGTTCATCGCCACGGTCATGCCGCTCGTTTGTGCTTTCAGGCGGGTGGCGATTTGCAGGCCGGCAGCGTCGTCCATGGCCGAATTGATGCGGAAGCCGGTGCTCAGGCGCGTCATCGAAGTCGACAGTTTGGATTGGGTATTCGAGATCGAATTTTGTGCCGACAGGGAAGCAGCGTTGGTGTGAAGGCTCAGCATGGTGTCATTCCTAATTTGGTGGTTACGGTGAGGAGCGACGATTTATCTGCTCCTATCAGTACAAGACGACCATGCCGCCGCCTTAATTAAATGCTTTGAGGAAATTTCTTAAAATAAATGGTATTTGTTGCTTCGTCAGCCCGTCCGGCACGTGTTGCGGCATGCCTGCGCCAGCTGCGCACGAAAAAAAAGCCAGACCGGAGTCTGGCTTGGATAGGCTGGCCGCAAGCGGCCGAGTCACTATTATTGCAGCAGGGACATGACCATCGAGGACATGCTGTTGCTTTGTTTCAGCATCGCGGTGCCAGCTTGCAGCAGCATTTGCGACGACGTCATGTTCGAGCTTTCGGTAGCGAAGTCGGTGTCCATGATGCGGCCGGTAGCGGCTTTGGTGTTGGTGGCGATGTTCGACAAGTTGGTGTTGACGTGGTCCAGACGGTTAGCCGTCGCGCCCAGTGCCGAACGCACGGTGCTGACGCTGTCGATGGCGGTCGCCAGCAGGCCGATGGTGGCGTTGGCGGTGGCGGTCAGTTCCGTTGCGCCGGTCGATGCGCCGCTGGAGAAGTTCGCGCTCAGGCCGCTCAGGGCGGTGTTCAGCGTGGACAGGTTGCCCGATACGTCGAAAGTCATTTTTTCGGTCGAGCTGGCGCCGATCTGGAACGTCATCGAGGTCGACAGCGTGCCGTCAGCAGCGGCGCTGCCTTTGCCCAGCAGCTTGGTGCCGCCGAACGTGGTGTTGGTCATGACGTTGTACAGCTCTTGGCCCAATGCATTGTATTCAGCTTGCATGGCGATCTTGTCGTTGCTGGTCGACGAAGCGTCGGCTGCCTGGGTTGCCAGATCCTTCATGCGCACCAGCATGTTGGTGACTTCGGCGAACGCGCCTTCAGCCGTTTGCAGCAGCGAGGTGCTGTTTTGCGTGTTGTTCATCGCAACGGTCATGCCGCTCGTTTGTGCTTTCAGGCGGGTGGCGATTTGCAGGCCGGCAGCGTCGTCCATGGCCGAATTGATGCGGAAGCCGGTGCTCAGGCGCGTCATCGAAGTCGACAGTTTGGATTGGGTATTCGAGATCGAATTTTGTGCCGACAGGGAAGCAGCGTTGGTGTGAAGGCTCAGCATGGTGTCATTCCTAATTAGGTGGTTACGGTGAGGAGCGACGGTTTATCTGCTCCTATCAGTACAAGACGACCATTCCTTCCGCTTTATTAAATGCCGCGTGGAAATATATTTTTTCTTGCCTGAGTGGCAAGCTGCATCGGTTCAATCGGCCACGCCGCCGTGTTCCGCTTCCCATTGCTGGCGGCTGCTTTTCAGGATGTCGATGACCAGCAATGCCTTCGCTTCGTCGGCGCACAGGTCCTCCAGGAACATGGCGTTGTTGTTGCGTACCCATTCCAGCGGCATTTCCCACCAGGCCAGCTCCAGCAGCGCCGCCCGGACTTTTTCCGTGAAGCGGTGGCGGATCAGGCGCGCCGGCGAACCCGCATAAATGCCATAAGGTTCCGAGCGAAAATTCGGCGGCAGCAGCGAGCGGGCGCCGATGACGCAGCCGTTCTCGATCACGCTGCCACCCAGCACCATCACTTCGTCGCCGATCCAGACATCGTTTTTGATCACCGTGTCCGCATACTGTGGCGGCGGCGCATTTTTCAGGTCGCCGCCGAGGATCGACAGCATGTACGTCGAGATCGTGCGCATCTCGTGCTGGCCATTGAGGATGAAACTCAGGCGCGAGCCGCCGGCGACATAGCGGCCGACGCACAGGCTTTGCTGTCCGCTGTCATATTTCACCAGCGAACCGACGCCGAAACAGGAGCCGCGCCCGATATAGAAATGGCCGCCCGCCGGTTCCTGGTCCAGCCAGTCGCGGAAAAACTGATGGGGCAGGGTACTGATGGCGCCATCCGCGTAGCCCAGCACCGTGAATTGGGCCGACCAGGGGTGGTTCTCCGCCACGCCGGAAAAATTGGTTTCGGTGGAAATGTGCATCAGGCGATGTTCCGTACGGGTTCTTGTTGCAATGCGGGGGCGGCGATCATGGCGATAATGGCATCGACGGTTGCCATCGCCAGATCCGGATAGATGGGCAGGCAGATCACCTGCGACGACGCGAGGCGCGCCACGGGCAGATTGGCGTGCGCGGCGGACGGCATGCCGCGGTACATGGGGAAGTCGCTGATGAGCGGGTAAAAGTAGCGGCGCGCGTAGATTTCCTGGTCGCGCAGCAGCTGGAACAGGGCGTCGCGCGACAGCGGGTAGCCGGGGCCCACCAGGATGGGGAAGTACGCGTGGTTGGCCGCCTCGCCATCGCCTGGCTGCAGGCAGGTGATGCCGTCGATGCCGGCCAGCTGCTGGCGGTAATGCGCATCGATCGCCTTGCGCTTCTGGCGCGCGCCGTCGATGCCTTTAAGCTGCAGCAAGCCGAAGGCGGCATTGATCTCGCTCATCTTGCCATTGATGCCGGCGGCCACGACGGTGACTTCATCGACGAAGCCGAAGTTTTTCAGGTGGTCGATGCGCTGCTTGGTCTTGGCGTCGGGGCAGACAATGGCGCCGCCTTCGAAGGTGTTGAAGATCTTCGTGGCGTGAAAGCTGATCACGGACAGGTCGCCGTGATTGAGCACGCTGCCGCCCCGATGGCGCACGCCGAATGCATGCGCCGCATCGTAGATCACCTTCAGGTTGTAGTTGTCGGCGATCTTCTCGATGGCTTCGATATCGCATGGCCGGCCGTAGCAATGCACTGGCATGATGGCCGTGGTCTGCGGCGTGATGGCCGCCTCGATTTTGCTCGGGTCGAGGTTCAGGCTGTGCGGTTCGATGTCGGCAAAGACGGGCTTGATGTTATTCCACAGCAACGAATGGGCGGTGGCGACAAACGAATACGGCGTCGTGATGACCTCGCCGTTGATGCGCAGCGCCTGCAAGGCCGTCATCAATGCCAGCGTGCCATTGGCGAACAGGCAGATATGCTTGACGCCCAGGTAGTCGCACAGCGCCTGTTCCAGTTGCTGGTGGAAGGGGCCGCCATTGGTCAGGATCTTGTTGTCCCAGATCGCTTCCAGATACGGCAGGAAATCCTCCAGCGGCGGCAGCAGGGGCTGGGTCACATAGACCGGTTTGTTTTTTGGAGCGCTCATCATAATCCGATCGGCGGGTTGGGTACGGCCACAGGTGCTTCGAACGAGACGGGCGGCAAGCCTTCGCACCAGCGCTGCCAGATGATGCGCAAGCCATTTTCCAGGCCTTCCGTGATCAGCTTGGGCTTGCCCAGGGTCGAGCGTTCGAGGCGGTGGCGCATGCTGAAGCGGTAGGCGCCCAGCAGCATGGGGTTGGCCGCCATGGATACGCTCCTGCGCACGTAATCGTCTTCGTCGGTGGCGATGAAGTCATCGAGTTCGACCTGGCGCATGATCATGTTGCCGGCGCGGCTAGGCATGGTGGGGCCTGCCGTCGTGAGCGTGGGCACGCCCATCCACAGCGCATGCAGGGTCGTCGTGCTGCCGCAATACGGGAAGGCATCGAGGCAGATATCGATGCGGTGATGGATGGCCATGAATTGCGCCATGCCCGTGCGTCCTTCGAAGGTCAGGCGCTCCGGCGCAATGCCTTCTTCCGCGAACCAGGCCGCCAGTTGGGGCGGCGCTTCCGATTTCGGCATGGCCGCCACGATCATCTTGGCGTCGGGGACGGCGCGCAGCACCCTGGCCCAGCGCGCGATGACCTGGCGATTGATTTTATTGGTGCGGTTGAAACTGCCAAACGTGATGTAGCCGTTGGTCAATACGGGTGCGGGCTGGACGCTGGGCGCCAGCTTGGATGGCAGGAAGGGCACGCAGGCGGGGAGCAGCAACAGTTTCTCGGAGAATTGGTCGCCCAATTCGTCCGGTGGCGTAAAGAACTGGTCGCCCAGATAGTAGTCGATCGCTTGCAGCCCCGTCGTCAGCGGGTAGCCGATCCAGCTGGCCTGGACCGGGGCGGGCTTGGAGGCAAACATGAGCAGCCGGTTCTTGCCCGTGTGGCCGGACAAATCGATCAGGATGTCGATGCCGTCGTCGCGGATCAGCTGGCCCAGGTCCGGATCGGACAGGTGCTCCACCTGGCGCCAGTGGGGAATGACTTCGCGCAGGCGCTCCGTGATATCGTCGTTTTGCGGATTGTTGTGGTATGCATACAGCGACAAGCGGGCGCCATCGGCGATATTTTCCAGTATCGGAATGAGGAAATGCGGCACTGGATGGTTGTGCAGGTCGCCCGACACGAAGCCGATTTTCAAGGTGCGCAGCGGGTCGCGGGTATTGCCGTGCTCCGCGCGTCCTTGGGCGATATGCGTTTCAAAGGTGTCGCTGAAGCGCTGATGCTCCGCAAAGAGCGCCTGGGGATCGATCTCGGTGCTATGCGACAACAGGAACAGGTAGTTGCTGAACAGGGTTTCCCACAGCGGGCAGACGGCCAGGCCCTTGCGGCAGGCTTCAATCGCTTCTTCTATCCGGCCGATATTGCTGAAAGTGGCGCTGATGTTGACGTAGGCGTCACGGTAGTCGGGATTGATTTCCAGCGTCTTGTGGTAGCACTCCAGCGCCAGCAGCTGCTCGTTCATGAGCACGTAGCAATTGCCGAGTGCAAAGTGCGCGCGCTCGAACGCGGGGTCGATCTCGAGCACGGCCAGATACGTCTGCTTGGCGTGTTCCAGTTGCTTTTGCGCCTGCCGCGTCGAACCCAGGTTGCACAGCGCCGAGATGTTTTTCGGTTCCAGCTCAAGCGCGCGCTCATAGGCGGCGGTGGCCGCATCGTATTGCTCCAGCTCTTGCAGGGCGACGCCCAGATGGTTATGCGTTTCGCTATCGCTGGCGTCCAGTTCCAGGGTGCGGCGGTATGCCTCCACCGCGAGGGGATAGCGCTTGATGGTGCTGTAGTAGTCGGCCAGCTGCCTGTGGTTCGCGGCGCTGCCGGGAGCCAGATCGATGGCTTGCTGGAAATACTTGAGGGCGTTGTCCCGGTCTTCGGCCGCGCCGTAGGCGATGGCGAGCTGGCCGCAGGCTTGCGCATCGTCCGGCTGCAGGCGCAGCACGTGCGCGCAATGTTCGATGGCCGCAGCGTAATTCTTTTGTTTGCATTGAAGCAAGCCCAGATTGCTCAGCGCCTGGGTGAAATCGCCATCGAGCGCGATCGCCTGCTCATATGCGGCGATGGCTTCCTCTGGCTGTTCCAGCGACTGGAGGGCGCGTCCCAGGTTGTTGTGCAGCTTGGCGTCGTCGGGATGCAATTCGATGGCGCGCCGGTAACTGGCCACGGCGCCGGCGTAGTCTTCGGCTTCATGCAGCGCCGCGGCCAGATTGGCATGCGCCGCCGTGGTGTGGGGCGCCAGTTGCAGCACGGCCCGATAGCTGACGATGGCCGCTTGCCATTGCTGCAGGTCTTGCTGGGCGTTGCCCAGGTTCAGATAGACTTCAGCGTCGCCCGGCAGCAGGGCCAGCGCGCGTTGATAGCACGCGACGGCCTCGGCGCTGCGCTGCATCGCTTGCAGCGTATTGCCAAGATTGAAATGGCCCTTGGCGTAGTCGGGACGCAACGCCAGTGCTTGCCGGTATGCCTGTTCGGCCTGTTCCAGTTTGCCTTGCGCCTGCAGCGCCGCGGCCAGGTTGCCATGCGCCTCGACAAAGTCCGGATTCAGTTCCAGCGCCCGCGTATAGCTGTTGATCGCCTGATCGTACATGCCCCGTTCCTGCCACGCGGTGCCCAGATTGCCATGCGCTTCGGCATCGTTGGGTGCCAGTTGCGCGGTTTTTTGCAGGGCCTCGAAAGCATCCTTGCCCTGCAATTGCAGGGCGGTGCCCAGCACGCTCCAGGCGAAGTCCGAGTCGGGGTAGCGCTGCGTCAGGGCGTGGCTGGCCACTTCCAGTTCGGCATGGTGGCCGGCTTGATACAACTCAATGACGTGCTGCGTTTCCTGCGCTGTCGGCATGCTTGCGATGGCCGTTTCGATGCGGCTGCGCAAGCCCTGCGACTGTTCGTTGTCGAGCCCGCGCGCGATGGCTGCCGTGACGATCTCCAGCGCCTGTTCGCGTTCGCCCGCCTTGAGCAAGCCATCCGCATACGACAGCCAGAACTGGCCTTCGTCGGGGTTGACCGACAGCGCCTTGTGCAGATACGGCAAGCCGGCCTGGTATTGTCCGACCTGTCCCGCCAGCAAGCCCATATTGTGGTTGGCAATGGCGTGATACGGCTGTGCCTGCAAAATCGCCAGGTAAAGCTCCTCCGCCTCGGCGTAGCGGCCAGCCTGGTGTTCGGTGATTGCCTGCTGTAATTCGGCGTCGAGGGGCACTGCGGGAAGGGCGTTTGCGTTCATGGGCGGGCGGCAGTTGAAGTATTTAGCAAAAGGAATTGTAACTGGTGGAAGTGCCTCTGAGAAACTTTCCGGGTGGAATTTATTCAGGAATGTTATTGCAATGCAAACTTGGTGTTGCTGGCTGGTCAAAGCGTGGGGAAAAAGTGGCTGTTTTAAAAACCTTGACGCCGGATGCGCTCGTTGCATTGCGTCGGGCTGCTGGTATGATGCGCGGGATTGGCGTCTTCCTGGCAGGTTGGCCGCTGCCCGATATCGTTCACTTTTCAGCTGGGATATGCACAACATTTTGATAATCGGCTCATCGGGCCATGCGAAGGTCGTGATTGACGTGGTCGAGCGACAGGGGATGTTTCGCATTGCCGGCTTGATCGATGCGTTTCGGACGATCGGCGAGGAAACCTCGGGCTATCGCGTCTTGGGCGCCGAGTCTGATTTGCCGGCGCTGGTGGAACAGCTCGCCGTGGCAGGGGTGATGGTGGCCATCGGCGACAACTTTGTACGGGCAGGCGTGACAGCTCGCGTGGCGGCATTGTGCCCGCAACTGCCGTTCGTCAGCGCCGTGCATCCGCAGGCAAGCGTCGCCAGGGCCGTGCGCATCGGTGAGGGCAGCGTGGTGATGGCGGGGGCGGTGATCAATCCAGGTTGCGACGTCGGGCAGGGCTGTATCGTCAATACGCGCGCCTCGCTGGATCACGATTCCGTGATGGAAGCATTTTCCAGCCTGGCGCCTGCTGCTGCGACAGGCGGCAGCTGCTTCATTGGCACCTGCAGCGCCCTGGGTATGGGCGCCTTGCTGCTGCAGCGCATGCGTATTGGCAGCCATTGCGTGGTCGGCGCCGGTGCCGTGGTGACGCGGCCCGTGGCCGATTTGTGCGTCAGTTATGGCGCGCCGGCAAAAACGATACGCCGCCGCCTGGCCGGCGACAATTATCTGTAAGGGCACGCCAACCTGCCGGTTTACATATTCGGATAGTTCGGCCCGCCGCCGCCTTCCGGTGTCACCCACACGATGTTCTGCGTCGGATCCTTGATGTCGCAGGTCTTGCAGTGCACGCAGTTCTGCGCATTGATCTGCAGGCGTTCGGCGCCGTCGTCGTTTTTCACGAATTCGTAGACGCCGGCGGGACAGTAGCGCGCTTCCGGACCTGCATACGTGGCCAGGTTGACGTCGACGGGCACGCTGGCGTTCTTCAACGTCAGGTGGATCGGCTGGTCTTCCGCGTGGTTCGTGTTCGAGATGAACACGGACGACATCTTGTCGAAGGTCAGCTTGCCATCGGGTTTCGGATACACGATCTTTTTCGACTGGGCGGCCGGTTTCAGGCATTCGTGGTCGCCGTGCGAGTGGTGCAGGGTCCACGGCGCCTTGCCGCGGAAGATCAGCTGGTCGATGCCCGTCATCAGGCTGCCCAGGTACAAACCTTTCGACAGCCATGGCTTGACGTTGCGCGCCACGTGCAGCTCTTCATGCAGCCAGGATTGTTCAAAGGCGACAGGGTAGCTCGTCAGTTCGTCGTGCTGGCGCTGTTCGCCCAGCGCACCGAAGGCGGCGTCCGCCGCCAGCATGCCGCTCTTGATGGCCGCGTGGCTGCCCTTGATGCGGCTCATGTTCAGGAAGCCCGCATCGCAGCCGATCAGCGCGCCGCCGGCAAACACCAGTTTCGGCAGCGATTGCAGGCCGCCGGCCGCAATCGCGCGCGCGCCGTACGAGATGCGCTTGCCGCCTTCGAAGAACTTGCGGATTTCCGGATGCGTCTTATAGCGCTGGAATTCCTCGTACGGCGACAGGTACGGGTTTTCGTAGTTCAGGCCCACCACGTAGCCGACCATGACCTGGTTGTTTTCCAGGTGGTACAGGAAGGAGCCGCCATAGGTTTTCGTGTCCAGCGGCCAGCCGCTCGAGTGGATCACCAGGCCCGGCTTGTGCTGTGCCGGGTCGATTTCCCACAATTCCTTGATGCCGATGCCGTACGATTGCGGGTCCTTGCCCGCGTTCAAGTCATACTTGGCCATCAATTGCTTGCCCAGGTGGCCGCGCGCGCCTTCGGCGAACAAGGTGTACTTGGCGTGCAATTCCATGCCCAGCTGGAAATCGGGGCCCGGTTCGCCATCGCGCTTGACGCCCATGTTGCCGGTCGCCACGCCTTTCACGGAGCCGTCGTCGTTGTAGAGGATTTCCGCGGCAGGGAAGCCCGGGAAGATTTCCACGCCCAGGTTTTCCGCCTGCTGCCCCATCCAGCGCACCACATTGCCCAGCGAGACGATGTAGTTGCCGTGGTTTTCAAAGCAGGCCGGCACGGCGAAGCCTGGCGTTTTATAGGCTTTCGTTTCGGTCAGGAACAGGATGCGGTCTTCCGTCACTTCCGTGTTCAGGGGCGCGCCCAGTTCTTTCCAGTTCGGAATCAGTTCGGTCAGCGCTTTCGGGTCCATGATGGCGCCCGACAGGATATGCGCGCCCAGTTCGCCGCCTTTTTCCAGCACGCAGACGGACACTTCCTGGTTTTTTTCAGCGGCCAGCTGTTTCAGGCGGATCGCTGCGGCCAAGCCTGCGGGGCCACCGCCGACGATCACCACGTCATACTCCATGGTGTCGCGCGGTCCGTACTGTTCAACTAAGTTATTAGGCTGTGTCATGGTCTCGATTGTTAGTCACTCAATTAGGTAGCAAGGATAGGGAATAAAGCATCACCGGGAAAATTTAAGCACGAGTGTGCTTGTTTTTGGCGAGGATTGCAACTTTGGCGCCATTTTGCGTGACATTGCCCCTCGCCGCAATCTAAATCCGGCCATTTTGTGTAATGATGGCGTTTACTTTTGCTCGAGTGCGCTGCGGGGGAATTTGCCCGATTGCCATCGGCACGGCGTAAAGTGTTGTCTAAAATAAAACAGGAGTAGCTCGTGGGCATAGAAGTCAATTTCGAGGGCAAGATTGCCCTGATTACCGGCGCATCGAGCGGCCTCGGCGCGCGCTTTGCGAAAGTGCTGGCCCAGGCTGGCGCGCAGGTCGTGCTGGCGTCGCGTCGCACCGAACGCCTGAAGGAGTTGCGCGCCGAGATCGAAGCGGACGGCGGCGCCGCACACGTGGTGTCGCTCGACGTGACCGATTTCGCCAGCATCAAGTCGGCCATCGCGCATGCGGAAACGGAAGCGGGCCCCATCGATATCCTCGTCAACAATTCCGGTGTCTCCACCACGCAACGCCTGGTCGACGTCACGCCCGAAGATTATTCGTTCGTGATGGACACCAATCTGCGCGGATCGTTCTTCGTGGCCCAGCAAACGGCCAAGCGCATGATCGCGCGCGCCAAGGGCGACCCGAAGAAACAGCACCGCATCATCAATATCGCCTCGATGGCGGGCTTGCAGGTGCTGCCGCAGATCGGCGTGTACTGCATGAGCAAGGCCGGCATGGTGCACATGACGCGCGCCATGGCCGTGGAGTGGGGCAAGTACGGCATCAACACGAACGCCATCTGCCCTGGCTACATTTCCACCGAGATCAACGAAGATTACTTCGCCACCGAACAGGGCAAGAAGCTGATCGAAATGCTGCCGAATAAACGTCCGGGCAAGCCGGAAGACCTCGATGGGCTGTTGCTGTTGCTGGCGGGCGAGGATTCGCACTTCATTAACGGCGCCATCATTTCTGCAGACGGTGGAATGAGTACCTTCTAGGGCACCAGCTTGCGCTGCAGCCCTAGCGCTGCAGCTGCAGTCCCACCAGCTTGTGCACCAGCTCGGATGACGTGGATGCCGCAAACTTGCGCATCAGCTTGGCGCGGTGCATTTCCACCGTGCGGGGGCTGAGGTCGATCTGGCGCGCGATGACCTTGCTGGTCTTGCCTTCCACCAGCAGGGCGGCGATCTCGCGTTCGCGCGGGGTCAGTTCTGCCGTCACGGGGCGCTTCTCGCTGACATCCTCGAACGTCCAGATGCCCGGCCCCAGCGGTTCCTTTGGCAGCATGGCGTGGCCCGTGACGTGGCACCAGAACAATTCTCCATTACTGCGGCGCATGATGCGCTCGTCCGAATAGCGGCCTTTGGCGTTCATGATGGGGATGATGCGGTCACCCGTGCGCAGGAATTCGTCGTGCGTGGGGTAGAGTACTTCGAACGACTGGTCGTCCAGCTGGGCGCGCGCATAGCCGAACATGGCTGCCAGTGCCTCGTTGCAGCTGCGCATGATGCGGTTTTCCGACATGCACATGCCCACGGGCGCGTGCAGGAAGATGCTTTCATAATCGATGGCTGACGCGGCGTTCATCTGATACGTATCACTCTCACAGGGGGATTGCCGGCACGGCGCCGGTAGTTCTACGGTATTGTACTTTCCACGCGCGTATTTTATGCTGAGTCGCTGCCTGAGTCATGGACTCAAGACCAAAGCTTAACAAAAGATAGAGGGACACCCATGAATAAAGTTTATCCTGACGCCGCCTCGGCGCTGGCCGGTATCGTCCAAGATGGCCAGACCATCGCCGTCGGCGGCTTCGGCCTGTGCGGCATTCCCGAAGCCCTGATCAAAGCCTTGCGCGATTCGGGCGTGACGGGCCTGACCGCCATTTCGAACAACGCCGGCGTCGATGGCTTCGGCCTGGGCCAGTTGCTCACCACGCGCCAGATCAAGAAAATGATCGCCTCCTATGTGGGTGAAAACAAGGAATTCGCGCGCCAGTACCTGGCCGGCGAACTGGAACTGGAATTCACGCCGCAAGGCACCCTGGCCGAGAAGCTGCGCGCCGGCGGCGCCGGCATTCCCGCCTTCTTCACCAAGACGGGCGTGGGCACCATCGTTGCCGACGGCAAGGAGCTCCGCGAATTCGATGGCGAACAGTACGTGATGGAACGCAGCCTCGTGGCCGATGTGTCGCTGGTGAAAGCCTACATGGCCGACCGCGCCGGCAATTTGGTTTACCGCAAGACGGCGCGCAATTTCAACCCGAACGTGGCCATGGCGGGCAAGATCACCATCGTCGAAGTGGAAAAACTGGTCGAAGTGGGCGAGATCGATCCGGATCAGGTCCACACGCCAAGCATTTTCGTGCACCGCATCGTGGTCAACGCGAACCCGGAAAAACGCATCGAGCAGCGCACTGTGCGCACCGAAGCATAAAAAAGAATACGGAGATTATTATGGCTTGGACACGTGATGAGATGGCCGCGCGCGCGGCGAAAGAATTGCAGGATGGTTTTTATGTGAACCTGGGCATCGGCTTGCCGACCCTGGTGGCGAACTATGTGCCGGAAAATATCGAAGTGTTCCTGCAGTCGGAAAACGGTTTGCTGGGCATCGGCCCGTTTCCGACCGATGCGGAAGTCGATGCCGACCTGATCAATGCGGGCAAGCAGACCGTGACGGCCTTGCCCGGCGCCGCCTACTTCAGCTCAGCCGACTCGTTCGGCATGATCCGCGGCGGCAAGATCAACCTGGCCATCCTGGGCGCCATGCAAGTGTCGGAAAAGGGCGACCTGGCGAACTGGATGATTCCAGGCAAGATGGTCAAGGGCATGGGTGGTGCGATGGACCTCGTCGCCGGCGTCAAGCGCGTCGTCGTGCTGATGGAACACGTGGCCACGGCCAAGGATGGCACGACGTCGCACAAGTTGCTGAAACAGTGCGACTTGCCACTGACTGGCGTGGGCGTGGTCGACGTCATCATCAGCGACCTGGGCGTAATCGACGTGACGGAAAACGGCCTGAAGCTGGTGGAGCTGGCGCCGGGCGTGACCAAGGAACAGGTGCAGGCGGCCACGGGCGCGGAACTGGACGTATCGGCCGTGTAAGCTGGGCGTATCGTCGTATGGAAGCAGGGCGGACAGCGATGTCCGCCCTTTTTTTATGGGCTCTGTCCTCGGCAAATAGGGGAAATGCCGGAATCTTCCCTTGGCAGTGCTGT